>LJCR01001179.1 GCA_001399705.1 Kouleothrix aurantiaca | reverse complement strand
GCTCGAAGCCCAGCGCCCGGTAGATATTGCCCAGATCGTAGGCCACGCGCCCGGCCACGCCAGCGGTGTCGTGGAAGGCGAAACGGTCAAGCGCGGCCGGCAGATTCGCGTTCTGGTTCGCCTCGAAGGCCCAGCTCAGTGCCGCGCCGGCCGCAAAGCCCAGGTAGCTCACCGGCAGCGCCTGCCAGTGCCCGCGGTCGCCCCAGTCGGTGTTCAGGTAGCCAACCGCGCCGTGGCGCAGGCCGTGCTCGGCGGCGGCGCGCAGGTTGCCCAGCGCGTTGTCGGTGCGGCCGCCAATGGTGCACCAGGCAGAAGTGCCGGGGCAGACGTAGAACGGAATGCCCGACTCGGCAAAGCGCGCGCCGTGCTCGGCAAACGGGTGCGTGGCCTCGTAGCCCCACTCCAGCGCGATCACGCCGGGCGGCAGCTCGGGCACTAGCTCGGGGTGCTGCATGATTATGTCGCCCCAGAACTGTGGCGTGTGGCCGCGCTCCTGCGCCGCCAGCAGCACCTGCCGCAGGAAATCGAGATACACCGGCCCTTCTCCGCGCCGCTCGACTTCTTCCCGGCTGCGGCCCTGCCCCAGATCGACCGTTTCGTCGCAGCCAATGTTGACCTGCGTGCTGCTGAAGTGCGGCAGCAGCTCGTCGAGCAGCGAGCGCACCAGCGCAATGCTGCCGGGGTCGGAGGGGCACAGGCTGAATGGCCCCTGCATGCGCGTGTTCCAGGGCGTGTCGAACTCGTCGTGCGTTTCGGCTAGCGCGGCGTAGCGCGGGTGCTTGAGCCAGCGCTCCATGTGGCCAAAGGTGTTCTGGTTCGGCACCAGCTCGATGAAGCGCTCGCGACAGAATGCATCCAGCTCAAGTATTTCCGCGCCCGTCACTGGCGAAGCCGCCGCCCAGACATCCGGGTGCTGCGTGTAGGCGAAGGTGTGCTCGGTGTAGAGCTGAAGCTGGTTGATCTTCCAGGCCGCCAGCATCTCCGCCAGCGCCAGCAGCGTCGCCTGCGTCGGCACTTTGTCGCGGCTGATGTCGAGCATCACGCCGCGCACCGGGAAATCGGGCCAGTCGTGAATTTCGAGGCAGGGCAAGTTTGTGCCGTGCTGCTCGACGATCTGGCGCGCGCTCGCCAGCCCCACGCCCGTGCCCGCCACCGCGCCGACATTGCTGGCACGCGTAAACTGCTCGAAAATGCGGCCAAGCTCGTCTGCCGGGATGCCGATGCCCTGGTCGTGCACGTTAATCACTGCCTGCCGCCCATTCTTGCTCATCTCATCCGCCAGTGTCACGGTTACCGCGCCGCCGTTCGGGCTGTATTTGATTGCATTTGCGAGCAGGTTCGCGAACACGCGCTCGATGCGCGCCGGGTCGACCATGCCAATCAGCGGCGCGGTGGTGCCGCGCACCTCGATGCTGTGCAGCCGTGTGCTGGGCCGCATTTCGTCGGCCACCTGCCGCACGACCACGCCCAGGTCGCTCGGCACATACGCGAGGTCGAGCGGGCGGCCGCTGTGCAGCATCGATGTGTCGGCCAGCTCGCTGAGCTGGCGCTCGATCTTCGCCACCGACGACGCAATATTTGCCAGGCCGCCGTTGAAGCGCGCCGGGTCGGTGTCGCCGCGGGCCAAGCGCCGCTTGATCAGCTCGGTGTAGCCTTTAATCGCGGTCAGCGGGTTTTTCAGATCGTGCGTGACCATGGAAAACAAACCATCGCGCGCGATAACGGCCTGGCGCGCCTGCTGGTAGAGCAGCGCATTATCCACCGCCACGGCCGCGCGGCCTGCCAGTTCCTCGGCCAGCTTGCGATCATCGTCGGAGTAGGGGTGGTTCGGGCAAGCGCGCACAAACGAGATCATGCCCAGCATCTGGCCGCGCGCCACCAGTGGCACCGCGATCAGTGATTCCCAGCCCAGCTCGCGCAGTTCTGCTTCGCGCCCGCGGCTGAGCAGCGGGGCGTGCTCCGATGTGGCCAGGGAGGGAACGAAAACGGTTTGGCCCAGGCGCAATCCATCCGCAATCGACGGTTTGTGCGAACCATCATACGGGTACGAAGCCTGCAAAGCATGAATCAGCGGAACCTTGCTTGAATCGACATGCGCGGCGGCGATATGCTGTAC
>LJCR01001178.1 GCA_001399705.1 Kouleothrix aurantiaca | reverse complement strand
CGGCATGATTGGGCCGAGCGGCTGCGGCAAAACCACCACAGTGCGCCTGATGACCGGGCTGTACCGGCGTGATAGCGGCAGCCTGTGGGTGCTCGGGCGCGACCCCGGCAAGTTTAGCCTGCGCACCCGTGAGCGGATCGGCTACATGCCGCAGCACTTTGTGCTGTACCCAAACCTGACGGTGTGGGAAAACCTGAACTTCGTCGCATCGCTGTATGGTATGGGCTATTTCGCCCGCCGCAAGTGGCTGGAGCAGGCGCTTGATTTTGTCGAGCTCAGCGATGCGCGCCGCCGCCTGGGCAGCCAGCTTTCGGGCGGCATGCAGCGCCGCCTGGAATTGGCCTGCACGCTGGTGCATAACCCGCTGCTGATTTTCGCCGACGAGCCAACCGCCGGAATCGACCCGGTGCTGCGCGGCAAGTTCTGGGATCACTTCCGCAACCTGCGCGACCAGGGGCGCACCCTGTTTGTGACGACCCAATACGTTGGTGAGGCGGCCTACTGCGATATGGTCGGCGTGATGCGCGCCGGGCGCATGATCCATATCGACACCCCCGAGAACCTGCGCCGCAAAGCCTTTGGCGGCGAGATCATCCAGATTGTGGTCGACCCATCGCAATCGGCGGAAACGGCAAGCATTCTGCAGCAGCTGCCATTTGTCAACAACGTGGCGCGCGCGCGCGAGCAGCCCGGCCTGCTGTATGTGTACGTAGCCGATGGAAGCGAGGCGCTGCCGGCGATTTTCCAAACGATGAACGCACACCCCAATATCACCGTGCAGCAGGCCGACAAGTATGTGCCGCCGTTTGATGATGTGTTTATTCGGCTTATGGAGCAAGCGGACACAAACAATGTTTAAACCAATTATTCGCCTGCTGTCGTTTTTCAGCAAAGAAGTTAACGAAATTCGCCGCCAGCCCAAGCTGGTGCTGAGCCTACTGCTCGGGCCGTTTCTCATCCTGCTGCTGTTTGGCGTGGGCTATCAGGGCGAGCGCCCACAGCTGCGCACGGTGCTGGTGGTTCCCGGGCAGGGCCTGGGTATTATCAACGTCGAAGATTTGAAGCGCGCAATCGGCGCAAACTTCCAGCTGGTGAAGACCACCAGCGACCAGGAAGAGGCGCTGCAGCTTCTGCGCCAGGGCCAGGCCGATGTTGTCGAAACCATCCCGGCTGACATCGAGCAGGTGCTGACGGCGGGCAAACAGGCGACGATTAATTTTGCCTACAACGAGATCAATCCGCTCAACGAGCAGTGGATCCAGTACCTGGCCTATGCACAGGTGAACGAGATCAATCGCGCGGTGCAGACCAAAGCCGTGCAGCAGCTGCAGGGCGAAGTGCAGGCCGCCGGCGTCCGCACGACTGTACCGCCCGAGGTGCTGGTGTCGCCGGTGCGCTTCGAGTATAAGAACGAGCGCGGCAAGGCGCTCGACTTTATGACCTTCTACGCGCCGGGTGTGGTTGCACTGATCATTCAGCATATCGCGGTGACGCTGGGCGCGCTTTCGCTGGTGCGCGAAAAACTGCTGGGCGCGTTCGAGCTGTTTCGTGTGGCGCCGGTGTCGATCAACCAGTTGTTGCTGGGTAAATACCTGGGCTTCACGATTTTCATCGGCATTATCATGGCCGCGCTGGTTGCGCTGCTTGTGTTTACGCCACTGGCGGTGCCATTCCTGGGCGACGTGGCGACGTTTGTGGCTTTTGCGCTGCTGTTCACGCTGGCCTCGCTTGGAATTGGCTTTTTCATCTCGGCCTTGTCCTCAACTGACAGTCAGGCGGTGCAGCTTTCGATGCTGGTGCTACTGATGTCGATCTTTTTTAGCGGCTTCTTCCTGCCGATCGAGAACTTCACCCCCGAGGTGCAGTATGTCGGCTATGCGCTGCCGCTGACGCACGCTATTAGCGGCTTCCAGGCGCTGATGCTGCGCGGGCTGGCGCCGAGCCCGTTCGCCTGGCAGATGATGGGCATCCTTGCAGTTGTAACCTTTGCGGCTGTGTCGGTGCTAGCGCGCTGGCGCTTCACGAAACTCGATTAGCTGAAGCCTGACAAGAAAACAGGGGCGGGCGACACAGTCGCCCGCCCCTGTTTTGCGCGTGCGCATCACACGGCTATTCGT
>LJCR01001177.1 GCA_001399705.1 Kouleothrix aurantiaca | reverse complement strand
TCGCGGATCAGCGCGTGGATCTCGATCTGCCCGGCCGGGTCGAGGCCGTTGGTGGGCTCGTCGAGGATGAGGTAGGCCGGCTGCATGGCCAGCACGCCAGCGATTGCGACGCGCTGCTTCTCGCCGCCCGACAGCTCGCTGATCTGCGCGTGCGTGAGCGCGCCCAGGCCCAGCGCAGCCAGCACGTCGCGGGCGCGCGCCTCGATCTCTTCGCGTGGCAGGCCCAGGTTTTCCGGCCCAAACGCCACGTCGTCGATCACGGTGTTCGCGACCAGCTGGTCGTCGGGGCGCTGGAAGACCATGCCGACGCGGCGGCGGATTTCCCAGACATTCGCGGGCGTGGAGTCGATGCCGTCGACTGTGATTGTGCCGCCGGTTGGCTCGATCATGGCAGCGAGCAGCTTGGCGAGGGTGCTTTTGCCGCTGCCGTTGTGGCCGATGATCGCGACCAGCTCGCCGGGCGCGACGCGCAGGGTAATATCGCGCAGCGCCTGAATGGCGTCGGGGCTGCCGGCGTTATACGCAAACGAGAGGTTCTGGGCGTCGAGCATAGTGTTGAGGTTTCGGTTCGGCGTGTTGCGTTCCGCGCAGCTTAGGCCGCCCGAAACGCAACATGCAGCACGCAAAACGCATCAGAAGGAGGACTTATCGCGTGGGGTGGTGTCGGTGGCCGATGTGCGCCCCGAGCGCACCAGGTTCACGCCGCGCACAACCAGCGGGGTGAGCACCGCCGCGATTACCAGCTCAGCGATAGCCTGGGGGATGATCGACGCGACAAATGCGCCGACAGTCAGGTTAGGCGCGCCCGCCGCAGCCGCCGCCTGCTGAACATCGCCAAAGGCAAAGAGAATAATCGCGCCAACCACCAGCACGGTGTTGGTGAGTGTGCCCACGATGCCAGCCACCGCCGCCGCAAGATCGGCATTTATTGGCTTCAAGCTGCGGTAGGCGAGCCATGAAGTCAGGCCGATGATGAGGCGTGGGACGACGGAGATTAGCGGATTGGCGAAAAAGCCACCGCCTTGAATCATGCTAAAGATACCGAAAATGCCGCCGGCGAGGATGCCGACGATTGGCCCTTCCAGCACCGCGCCAATGATCGCCGGGATGTGCATGATTGTGGCATTGCCCGACAAGTTTGGCACGGGAATAAAGCCTAGACGCGTGACACCCAACACAATTGCGATTGCGCCCAGCACCCCAGCGACGACAATCCGCCGCGTATTCAATGCCGTCGGCCGGTCCTGCGGGATTGTTGCCATTGCTGGTTCCTTTCTACTGTCTACAATGGTCCGTTACGGCTGCGACTCGCGTTCCCTGCGGCGATCTCACACCCATGACTGTGCGGCTGCTGCTGGCAGCGACCGCACGTACGCCGCACCCCATTGGCGGCATACTCCACGAAAACGGTATGGCTGCATGCTCGAGCAACCTGCGGACCTGTGGCGACACTGTCGCGCCCTGAAGCGGACGAGTAGAAGCGATCCGGCAGTTCTTTACTTGTTCGGGCTCATTTTAGGATGGCGAATAGTAGCATCGCGGGATCATTTTGTCAAGGCATGTTCCAGCAGATGCAACAGCTCCTGCGGGCGCTCGTGCTGCGGGTTGTGCCCGCTGGCGGCGAGCTTGTGCAGCGCGGCGTTTGGCAGCAGGGCGGCCAAGGCCGCGCCCGCCGCGCCTGGCGCAATACGGTCGCCATCGGCCCAGATGATGTCGGTGGGGGTAGACGATGTAGCGAGCTGGCTGCGGTACTGCTCGGCGCGAAGGGCCTGCTCGGCGGCCAGCCAGCGCAGCGTGGAAAGAAACGCGCGCCGCTGCGTGCTGCTCCACACGCGCGCCCACACGCGCTCGCGCAGAAAGGTTCGCTCGTCCTCGGGCAGCGCGTCGAGGTCGTGGTAGTAGGGGCGCAGCGTATCGTACGCGCCATCCTGCGAGCGGCGCAGGCTGGTGTAGAAGGCTTCGCCCAGGCCGGGGGTGAGGAACAGCCACAGGACCGGCGGCGGGCGGTGCGGCACAATCGGCAGCCCGCCGTCGATCAGCACCAGCCGCTCGGCCAGGGCGGGCGCGGCCAGCGCCAGCCGCTGCGCGATTGCCGCGCCAAGCGAGTGGCCCACCAG
>LJCR01001176.1 GCA_001399705.1 Kouleothrix aurantiaca | reverse complement strand
CCAGCATGCTTGGCGCGACCAGCCCGACCGCCGCCGCCGACGGCAAGCTGACATTTGCGCTTGGCCCCGCGCCGATTTTTGTGCGCCACAGCGAATAGATGCGGCGTATGTAGACATCGCTCGTTCATCTTTCCGCGCGCCCACGCCGCATCAGGAAGCCACAAAAGTCCCGAGCTGCCCTAAAAAGCGAATGTAACGCATCCGTTAACTCGTGTGCACCCGGCGCTTGGCACTACGTGCTATAATTTTCGGTACAGGGGCTGGCCCGCACGAGCTGTGGCACATCGTACGCCCTGGCGGAAAAGCAGATGTTTGATCAAGCCACCTGGCGCCGGCAAATTGCCGATCAACTGAATGGTTTTGCGCGCAACCCCCGGCAGGAGATGCAGCTTGCCGGTGCGCCGAACCTGCTTTCCTACCTGGTGGCCCGCACCCTCGCGCCCTTCCTCGAAGCCTTCCAGCACGAGCCAATTGCCGCCGTGCTGACGCTTGCCGCGATCAGCCACACCCCCGGCGCCGACCAGATTGTCCAGCGCGCCACCCGCCTGCGCTACCAGTCGGCCGCACAGGTGGACCGCGAGCTGCGCGCCAGCCGCGAGCTGCGCATCACCGTCGAGCAATTGCTGCTGGAGCTGCAAACCATCGCGCTGGTGCGCCAGCGGCTGAATGGCAGCCGCGAAGAATGGGTGCGCGTCACGCTCGACCGCGATCTGGAGTTTTTCGCCAGCGAGTTTGCCCAGCTGCGGCGCGCGCTGAGCGACCCGGGCTGGCAAACGCGCTCAGACGCGCTGCGCGCACTGCGCAGCCGCAAGGGGCGCTACACCCCCGCCGATCTGGTGCTCATCCACGATGGCCTGACCGACAGCGCTGCGCATGTGCGCGCCGCCGCCGCTCGCATGCTCGGCCTGATCGCCGAGCCGCCCGGCGCGCTGCTGCAAAAAACGCTGGTGCGCGTAGCCCTGAACGACTCCGATGCCGAAACACGCGTTGCGGCTGCGCGCGCGACGGGTATGCTGCGCGAGCATCTGGCCTCGCCGCAACTGCTCGACCAGATTTCGGGCTGTATGTTCAGCGACGACAGTTTTGTGCGCTCGGCTGCCGCGCTGGTGCTGGGTGAATTGGGCGACATGGTTAGCGCGCCGATGCTGATCAAAAATCTGGCCCGCCTGCTTGGCGACACCGACGCCTACGCACGCGAAGCCGCCGCCCGGGCACTCGGCCGCATTGGCCTGGCCGCCGCCACGCCCGACGTGCTTGAGGCATTGAACCGCGCGGTCGAGGACGACGAAGTGACGGTGCATGAGGCCGCCAGCGACGCGCTCAACCGATTGCGCGAAGTGCGGCCGATTCAGGTGCTGGCGGTGGGCGCACAGCATTAGGGCACCCAAACAGAAAGTAAAAAGGACGAAGGCACGCGCCTTCGTCCTTGCGTTTTGGCAGGTCTGCCGCTATTCGGCATCCGCGCGCTGTTTCCGCTCGCGCGGGCGGCGCGGCCCTTCGGGCGTGGGGCGCAGCATGCGCATCGTCAGCAGCACCAGCACTGCGCTGCACAGCAGCGCCAGCAGGATGTAGACGATCCACGGGCTGGGCACCAGAATGCTATTGGCTGCGTCGAGGCCGAGCGGCACGCGCGTGTAGAATGCGCTTTCGCCGCTGCTGATCTGTATCTCGGTCATTTGCAGCGCAATGAACGGGTGTACGTACAGAAACGCGCCCGCGCCAAACTTAAACACGATCGAGTTGATCCATTCGGGCGAAGGCTCGCGCCCAAAGATCAGCGTAAACATCAGCGCGATAAAAGGAATGCCGAGCAGCATCAGGATCACGCTGCCGAGCGCGAGGCTGTTTGCGCCAAGCGTGGTGCGCAGCGCCGCCGACCAGAACACGCCGATCGAGGCGTAGAAAAAGGCGGTTGTCACAAGGCCGGCCAGCGCAATCAGCACTTCCGTCAGGCTCACGCCGCCGAACAGAAAGGCAAGACTCATCATCGGCACGATCGCCAGGATCAGCAGCAGCGCAAACGACAGCGCCGCCGCGAGCTTGCCCCACACAATCTGCCAGGGCGAGAGCAGCGAGGCGATCAGCAGATCGTACGACTGGCGCTCGCGCTCGCCCTGGC
>LJCR01001174.1 GCA_001399705.1 Kouleothrix aurantiaca | reverse complement strand
GTCGAAGCTCGCGTGCAGGAGCATCGGGATGCCGTAAATCACTGCGCGCAGCGCAATCGACAGCCCGCCAACATGGAACAGCGGCAGCACCGCCAGCCAGCGGTCGGTGGCGTGCGTGCCCAGGTTCAGCGCCGAGCCGACCGCGCTCCACCAGTAGTTGCCATAGCTGAGCATCGCGCCTTTGGGGCGGCCCGTCGTGCCCGAGGTGTAGATGATCGTGAAAATTGCGTCGAGGTCGATGGTGGGCTGGAGCGCGACATCCGAGGCGGGCAGGGCCGCCAGTTCATTCATGCTGAATGCCTGCGGCGGCTGGGCCAAAGCAGCCAGCGCTTCGTGTGCCAGTGCGGCATTTTCTTCATCAAAAAGCAGCGTTTGCGCGCCCACATCACCGAGCTGCCAGGCTAGCTCGGGCGCGGCCAGGCGCGTGTTCAGCGGCACAAGCACTACGCCCAGGCGCGGCGCGGCATGCAGCAGCGCGACAAACGCCGGCTGATTGCGCAGCAGCAGCGCCACCCGCTCGCCCGGCTGCGCGCCAGCGGCGGCCAATTGCCGCGCCAGCGTGCTGGCCCAGCCATCCAGCGCGGCATACGTCCAGCGCTGCTCTTCAAACCGCAGGGCGAGGAGATCGGGGGCGCTGGCGGCACGCTGGGCCAGCCAGTTCGGCAGAATCTGGCCGCTCATCGCTCGCGCGGGACGCCAGCCGGGCAGCGCCGCTCCAGCCAGATGATGCCCACAATCCCGGCCAGCGCCAGCAGCGCGGCGGCCACATAGCCGTGCGGAAACTGCGACTGCGCGATATAGATCGCGACCATGCCGCACGCGCCGCCAATCAGGTAGCAGGTCAGCACCGCTTCGCGGCGCGTCAGGCCCAGCGCCACCAGCCGGTGCGACAGGTGATCCTTGCCGGGGGTGGTCAGCGGGTTTTTGCCACGCAGGATGCGCGACACAAACACCAGCGTGGTGTCGAAAATCGGCAGCGCCAGCACGCACACCGGCACCAGCCATGTGATCCACGGCACATTATTCGGGAAGCGCAGCTTGATGCCGAGCGCGGCCAACACAAAGCCCAGGAAGAGGCTGCCGGTGTCGCCCATGAAGATCGTGGCCGGGTTGAGGTTGTAGCGCAGAAAGCCCACGCACGCGCCCACCAGCGCGGCGGCCATCGCCCCAACCAGCACCTGCGGCGGGTTGCCGAGCGCCGCCAGGAGCATGAAAAACGCTGCCGCGACAGTTGTCACGCCGCCCGAAAGCCCATCCATGTTGTCGAGCAGATTGAGCGCGTTGGTCATGCCCACCACCCACAGCAGCGTGATCGCCCAGTTGAGCCACGGGTGCGATGGGAACAGGTAGACCTGCGTGCCGCCAAGCAGCAGCACCACGCCGGCCAGCAACTGCCCGCCGAGCTTCAGGTAGGCGTGCAGGCCCCAGTGGTCGTCGGCCAGGCCAAACAGCGACACCAGCGTCGCGCCGAGCAGGATGCCGATTAGCTCGCGGATGTAGGCGCGGTCGCCCAGCAGGATGAGGCCGACCATGAAGGAGGCATAGATCGCAGCACCGCCCAGCAGCGGCACCGGCGCGGCGTGCATCTTGCGCGCGGCCGGGGCATCGACCACACCCACGTACAGGGCGATGCGGCGGGCGATTGGCGTGCCGACGATCGAGAAGATCAGGGCGGTGAGGAAAATAAGAATGATCTGGGTCATGGCGTGTTGTTCGGCTCCTCTTCGGCGCGCAGCGCAGGCGCGTACCCTCGGATGGTAGCACGCGGGCGGGGGTGCGTCAACCGCTGCCTGATGCGATCTGTGCGACGAGCGGGCGCATTGTGGCAATGAACACCTCAGTGTCGGCGCGGGCGATGCGCGAGGGGTGCAGCAGCGGCACAACCAGCGCGCCGCCGGGCGATTGGAGCACCTGCGCATGGACTGCGCGAATGCTGATTGGTGCCGCGCCTAAATAGCGCAGCCCGGCGGCGCGCAGCGCAACCAGGCCCGCCGGCACGATCAGCAGTGGGCGTAGCGCGTCGAGGTCGGCGTGGAGGAAGGGCGCGCAATTGGCCTGCTCGCGCGGGGTGGGCGTGCGATTGGCGGGCGGGCAGCAGCGCACCGCATTAGTGATATAGC
>LJCR01001173.1 GCA_001399705.1 Kouleothrix aurantiaca | reverse complement strand
ACACACGCCGGCGATGGCAGCGGGCGCTTGTTTGTGATCGAGAAAACCGGCACGATCGCCATTCTGAAAGATGGCCAGCGCGCCGCGGCGCCATTTCTCGACATCAGCTCGCTGATCACCGACAACGGCAGTGAGCAGGGCTTGCTGGGTCTCGCCTTCCATCCGAAATACAGCGAGAACGGCATCTTCTTCGTGTACTACACGGCCAGCAATGGCGACAACACCCTCGCGCGCTACAAGGTTTCGTCCTCGCCCGACGTGGCCGACCCGAACAGCGGTGTGGTGATGTTCAGGCAGGAAGACCCCGCGCCCAACCACAACGGCGGCATGCTGGCCTTTGGGCCGGATGGCTACCTCTGCGTCGGTCTGGGCGATGGCGGCGGCGCGGGCGACACCTACGGCAACGCGCAGAATCGCAACACGCTGCTTGGCAAGCTGCTGCGCCTCGACGTCGACAAGGGCGACGCCTACGCCATCCCGGCCGACAACCCCTGGCCGAACGGTGGCGACGCGCGCCCGGAGATCTGGGCCTATGGTCTGCGCAACCCGTGGCGCTTCTCGTTTGATCGCGACACCGGCGACCTGTATATTGGCGACGTTGGGCAGAACCAGTATGAGGAGATCGACATGCAGCCGGCTGGCGCGAAGGGCGGCATCAACTACGGCTGGAACACGCGCGAGGCCATGCACTGCTTCCGCAGCAACTCCTGCGCAAGCGACGGCCTGGTTGACCCAGTGGCCGAGTACTCGCACGACGAGGGCTGCTCGGTGACGGGTGGCTATGTGTACCGTGGCGCGGCCGTGCCGGGGCTGGCGGGCACCTACCTGTATGGCGATTATTGCAGCGGCACGA
Organism: Kouleothrix aurantiaca; assembly: GCA_001399705.1. Taxonomy (GTDB): domain Bacteria; phylum Chloroflexota; class Chloroflexia; order Chloroflexales; family Roseiflexaceae; genus Kouleothrix; species Kouleothrix aurantiaca. The sequence goes on along the minus strand of LJCR01001173.1, from coordinate 1,267 downwards.
TCTGGGGCCTGCGCCGCGACGCCGCTGGCCAGTGGCAGCAGAGCAAGCTGCTGAGCAGCGGCGCGAACCTTAGCTCATTTGCCGAGGATCAGGATGGTGAGCTTTACCTCATTGACCTGAGCGGCAAGCTTTACCGCGTCGTCGGGGCGTAGTGTTTATTACGCCACAAAGACTCGAAGACTCGAAGGGACGAAAAATCACAACCTTCGAGTCTTCGAGTCTTTGTGGCAAATACCTGGCATCACAGTTTTTCCGCCACCAGCACCTGCCAGATGCTCGCTTCCTCAAATGCCACCGGTGGCAGCACGGCGTCGCCAAACACCGAGATCGGGCGCAGGCCGGATGCCGCCAGCATCGCTTCCAGCTCGGGGTAGCCATACAGGCGAATATGGTCGCCGGGGTGCTGCGCGTCGATGCCGTGCGCGGGCAGGACAAAGCGATAGTTCATATGCAGGGTGGCGGTGCGCGGCGCAAAGCTGGCCTCATGCAGCAGGTAGCCACCCGCCAGCGCGTGCCAGCCGCCGCGAAATCCTTGCAGGTACTTATCGATCTGGTAGGGGTTGAGGCATTGCAGCAGCACTTTGCCGCCATCCAGCAGCGCGCCCGCAATCCGCTTGAGCGTCGCGCGGTTGGTGGCGTCGTCGAAGAAGCCGAGGCTGCTATTCATCACCAGCGCGGCGTCGAACTGCTGGGCGTATGCAAGCTCGCGCATGTCGGCCTGCACGAAACGCGCGCGCGTGGCCTGCTCGTAGGCGCAGCGCATGGCGTAGCCCACCAGCGTCGCGCTGCTGTCCACACCCTCCACCGAGTAACCCCGCTGCGCCAGCTCCAGCGCGTGCCGCCCGCCGCCGCAGGCCACATCCAGGATTGAGGCGTCTTCCGCAAGCGCGAGCGCCATTTCAAGAAAATCGGCCTCGCCGCGCGTCAGGCCGGCGGCGTAGTCGTGAAACTGCTCGAACTCATAGATCTGGAAGAGCGCCTCCCAGTCCACCTGCCCATCGTCCAGAATCAGCGCCGGCAGATCAGGCATAGCCATCCTTTCCCACACGCTGGTGGCTTGTACGCTGCCTGTGTTATACCCGATCTGCGCGGCGCTGGCAATCGCGCATCAGGCGTGCGCCAGCGGGATGTACGTGCGCCGGCTGCCGAGCGCGGGCGCGGGCACGTCGATCACCGTGTGCGCGTAGATGTCGGAGGTTGTGCTGCTGGGGTGCGAGCTGTTGTCGTAGCTCGCCAGCACCACCGCGTCGCTGGCCGACGTGATCGA
>LJCR01001175.1 GCA_001399705.1 Kouleothrix aurantiaca | reverse complement strand
CGGAAGATCTGCACCAGAATGGGGATGAGCACTAAGACTGCCCACGCGCCGTGCAGAAAGCGCGTGACAATAATCACCACAAATACAACCGCCGTCAGCGCCGCGCCCACGCCATTCACCACCACGCTGCTGCGCCAGCCCGCCTCGCGGGTGCGCAGCCAGTGGCGCACCATGCCCCACTGCGAAAGCGTGAACGAGATAAACACGCCGATTGCGTACAGCGGCAGCATGGCCTGCTCGCGCGCGTTGAAGGCGATCACCAGCAGCGCGGCAAACACGCCCAGCGCCAGGATGCCATTCGAGAAGACCAGCCGGTCGCCGCGGCTGGAAAACTGGCGCGGCAGAAAGCGGTCGCGCGACAGCAGCGACGCCAGGCGCGGGAAGTCGGCGTAGCTGGTGTTGGCCGCCAGCACCAGGATCAGCGCCGTGGCGACCTGAATGACAAAGTACGCTGGCCCGGTGCCAACCACCATGCTGGCGATCTGCGAAACCACGCTCTGATCTTCGCGCGGCGCGGTGCCGTACAGGTAGGCCAGCACGCTGGTGCCCAGGAACATAAAGCCCAGGATGCCAACCATAATGATCAGCGTGCGCGATGCATTTTTCGATTCGGGCTGCTGAAAGGCCGGCACGCCGTTCGAAATTGCTTCCACGCCCGTCATGGCGGTGCAGCCCGCCGAGAAGGCCTGCAGCAGCAGAAAGATACCAAGCGTTTCGGTAGGCGCGGGCACATGCGTGGCTGGCGCAACCGGCGCGCCGCCGCCGAACACGCGGCTGATCAGCCCGGCGATGATCAGGCCGAACATGCTCACTACAAACACATACGTCGGCACCGCGAAGATCGCGCCGCTTTCCTTCACGCCCCGCAAATTAATAATGGTGATCAGCGCGATCAGCACCAGCGCGATCTCAACGCGGTAGTCGGCCAGGCTGGGGTAGCCCCAGGTCGCCGCCAGCGATGTGATTGCGAACACGCCCGACGACACCGACACTGCCACGGTCAGCACATAATCGATCAGCAGCGAGGCGGCGGCGATCAGGCCCGGCACCTCGCCCAGGTTTTCGTGCGCGACAATGTATGCGCCGCCGCCGTTTGGGTAGGCGTGGATCGTCTGCCGGTACGAGAAGCCGACTATCAGCAGCAGCACGGCAATGCCGACCGAGACCGGGATCACCAGTGGCAGCGCCGACGAGCCGGCCAGCACCAGCACAAACAGAATTGCCTCGGTGGCATAGGCTACCGACGACAGCGCATCCGACGAAAAAACTGCCAGCGCAATGGTTTTGCTGAGCCGCTGGTTGTGCTGCGCCGATGTTTCGAGCGGTTGCCCGACCAGAATGCGTTTGAGGGTGTCGATCATACGGGCGTGTGTTCCTTCTCTCCTGTCTCCATGCGAAAAAGTGTGCTTCTGGGCTTATTTGTTGCGCGGTGGGCGTTCCCGCCAGCGCAGCGCGGCCCATTCGCGGATGATCAGGCCCCAGATCGCAAATACCGTGGTGTGGATGGTCATGCCGATCCAGGCCGGCTTTGCGGGTGCCTGGTAGGAATGCAGTGTCCACAGCGCAAAGGCGGCCACGGCCACGAGCCAGAGCACCCACGACAGCGGCTCGAGCAGCGCGGGATTGTTGAGCTTGCGCAGGGCGCGGCGGGCTGGGCGCAGGCCCGGCGATTGCGCACCTGTATGTGGTTGGCGGGGAGGCAGTGCCATACAAGCCTTCTTTTGCTACGCTCGCCGCGCGCGGCGAAGCGGGTAGAATCGCATAATGCTTTATCCTACCCGGTTTCGGCAGCACAGCAGGCTTGGTTGGCATTATGAAAGTATAAGGGTTTGGTTAAACAGGGTGGGCATGCCGTAGTATAATCAGGCCGAACGTGCTTGCTGAAGGGTGCCCTATGCCAGCCTCAACGACCATCCGCTCGCTCAGCGTCGCCGCACTCGATATCCCGCTGCACACGCCCTTCGGCATTGCCGGCGGCGCGCAGGATCTTGCCCGCAACCTGCTTGTAACGGTCGAGCTGGCCGATGGCACGCGCGGCTATGGCGAGGCGGCGCCCTTCCCGGCCTTTAATGGCGAAACGCAGGCGCTCGCGCAGGCGGCGGTCGAGTCGGCCACCACGC
>LJCR01001172.1 GCA_001399705.1 Kouleothrix aurantiaca | reverse complement strand
CCGCGCTGCACCACCTTGGTGTCGCCGGTGACAATCGCCACGCCCGCGCCCGCCGCCGCCTCGGCCATGGCGTCGACGATGCGGCGCAGGTCGGCGACGGGAAAGCCTTCTTCGAGCACAAAGCCCGCCGAAAGATAGAGCGGCTGCGCGCCAGCCATGGCTAGGTCGTTCACGGTGCCGTGCACGGCGAGGTGGCCAATGTTCCCGCCCGGGAAAAAGAGCGGGCTGACGACATAGGTGTCGGTGGTGAAGGCCAGCCGCGCCGTGCTGCCGGGAATGGTGAAGCTGGCCGCGTCGTCCATGCGATCGAGCATGGGGTTAGCGAAGGCCGGCGCGAACACGCCTTCGATGAGATTGTGCGTGGCCTTGCCGCCGCTGCCGTGGCTCAGCGTGATGCGCTCGTCGCGCAGGTAGAACTTATGCCGGCGGTGCTGGCGCACGCGCTCGATCTTGTCGAGCACTTCGGGCACGTCGGACAGGCGGGTTGCGTTGGTCATGTGTTTGCTCCGTATGACAGCAAGTTTGTCAGCAGAATTACGCACTACGCACTATGTTCTTAGCATTGTAGTGCGTAATTCGTAGTGCGTAGCTGTAAGTGTTCATTCGTTTCGTGTCTCGTGTTTCGCGCCTCGCGCCTCGTGTCTCGCGTCTCGCGCCTCGTGTTTCGTGTCGCAAACGCCACGTCAGCCATTCAACGCGATCACCGGCAGCTTGTTGCGCTCGGCGGCGAGCGAGAAGCGCCCGTAGTTGAAATAGGCCGCGCACGCACCTTCCGACGAAACCATGCAGGTGCCGATTGGCGTTTCGGGCGTGCAGGCCGTGCCAAACACTTTACACTCCCACGGCTTGATCACGCCTTTCAGCACTTCGCCACACTGGCAGGCTTTCGGGTCGGCCACGCGAATGCCCGGCACCTGAAAGCGCAACTCAGCATCCCACGGCGCGAACTCGGGTCGCAATTTCAGCGCGCTGTGCGAGATAAAACCCAACCCGCGCCACTCGAAGAACGGGCGCAATTCCATCGTGCGCGCCATCGCCTCAAGCGCTTTGACATTGCCTTCTGGACGAACCACGCGCCCGTACTGGTTTTCGATCTCGGCGCGGCCTTCATCGAGCTGCTGAACGATCATGCGCACCGACTGGATGATGTCGAGCGGCTCGAAGCCCGCGATTACCACGGGTTTGCGGTGGTCGCGCGCGATAAAGGTGTAGGGGCGCATGCCAATCACCATGCTGACGTGGCCGGGGCCAATAAAGCCATCCAGCCGCAGGTCGGGCGAGTCGAGGATGGCTTTGATGGCGGGAATGATCGTGACGTGGTTGCAGAAGACCGAGAAGTTCGTAATGTTTTCGGCCTGGGCGCGCAGCAGTGTGACGGCAGTTGAGGGCGCGGTGGTTTCGAAACCAATGGCGAAGAACACGACCTGCTTGTCGGGGTTCTGGCGCGCCAGCTTCAGCGCGTCGAGCGGCGAATAGACGAAACGTACATCAGCGCCTTCGGCCTTGGCATCCAGTAAACTTCCATTCGAGCCGGGCACGCGCATCATGTCGCCAAAGGTGGTGAAGATCACGTCGGGCGCGCGGGCAATCGCAATCGCGTCGTCGATGCGGCCCATCGGCAGCACACACACCGGGCAGCCCGGGCCGTGCACAAGGTCGATATTGCGCGGCAGCACGTCTTCGATGCCGTGCTTGTAGATCGTGTGGGTGTGGCCGCCGCACACCTCCATCAGCTTGAGCGTGCGCCCCTCGGTGATGCGCGCAATGTCGGCGGCGATGCTCTGGGCCAGCGCCGGGTCGCGGTATTCGTCGACGTATTTCATCTTTTCTCCTTCTGAAATGTACGAACGGACGCCGGACGCGCCCTTCGATACGCGGTTCCGCCGCTACTCAGGACGCTATGAGATTCTTGTGTCTCGCGCCCTGTGCCGCTGAGCTTCCATCACTTCCGGGCGAGGCAGGTGAAAATTACTTCTAGCAGCGCGTGATACACGGTCGCCTGCGCTTCCTGAATGCGTGGGACGTGGTCGCTAACGACGACAATCGAGTAATCGACAGCGGGCGAGCGCGCGGCCTTGCCGCCGTCGTAGCCGGTCAGGCTGATGGTCGGCAGGCCCTGCT
>LJCR01001171.1 GCA_001399705.1 Kouleothrix aurantiaca | reverse complement strand
TGTGCTTCGGCGGCCAGCTCGGCGCGGTGGAAGAGCCACAGCGGGGCGGCCACCAGCGCCGTCGCGATCGCATCGGCCTGGTCGTTGAGCAGTGCGGACCACAGCGCGCCGCCGAACCCTGCTAGCAGAGCTTGGTAGAGCAGGCCGGCCAGACCGCCCAACGCAGCCACTGCCGTGATCGTGACGGCCAGCCCAAGGTAGACCTGGCGCAGCGCTGAGCGCAGCTCGTCGGCGCGCAGCGGCGTGGCCTCGCGGGGGAGTCGCCGCCACCAGAGCTGGTGGGGTAGCCAGAGCAGCAGGGCGGCAAGGAGTTCGCCGGCGCGCATCCGCAGGCCGGGCGATACGCCAAAGGCAGGCTGCGTGGCCAGCAGCAGTTCGCGCACCACGCCAATCGCAGCGAGCGCCAGCGCGAACAGGCTGATGCTCAAGACCACAGTCAGGTACCAGCGCCGCAGCGTCGCCGATCCGCCCGTCACCTCAACCTCGTTGCGGTCGGTGCCGAACACGCGCCAGTGGTACAGCCAGATCGCGCCATAGACAAGCAATGCGCCCGTTGAGCCTGCTGCGCGCGTGTCGGCCCCACTCCACAGCAGGCCGCCAAGGAGCGCGCCGAGAAGGGCCGAAAGGCCGATCAGGCAGGCAATTGCAGCGACACCCAGCGTCAGGTAGGCATACAGGCGGCGCAGCCGGGCGTGCTGCTCGTCATGCGCGTGCGCGGCGCGCTGCACCAGCCACCAGTGCAGCGCCCACAGCGGCAATCCAACCAGCAGCAGCGCGATGTTCAGGCTCAGCCGAAAGGCGTCGGTGCTGGCCGCGCCGATCGCTGCCGTTGCAAACAGTGGCTCAAGCAGCTGCGTGAGCAGGCCGCGCAGGCCCGTGGCGCAGAGCTGCAGGCCCAGAAAGGCCGCGGCGTACTGGTAAAGCCGCCGCACAACTGTGATCGACATAGCTGCCTCCTCGCCGCACAAGAACGCAGAGCCGAGAGCCGTATGAGGGTTTAGGGATTGGGCTGCAAACCTGCAACCTGCGAACGCAGAACCGGGAACCGAGCGGTTAGCAGTTGGCAGCCGGCAGGAAACGACAATCAGCAACCTGCAAACCTGTAACCTGCCAACTTGCAACCCGCAACCTGGCGCTAAAACGGCCCGCCGAGCAGCAGCCACACACCATTGGTCTGCACCAGCGAAATTTCTTGCTCGCTGGTCCATTCTTGCGCGCCAAACAGCCCATCCTGCGAGTAGTGTGTGATCGTCACCGGCACGGTGGCGCGGTCGCCCTGCACGCTGGCCAGGCCCACGCGCGCCTGGCTCTGGCGCAGATCGTAGCTCATGCGCTCGCGCAGATCGCGCTCGGCGATGGTGCGCTGTGTGCCGGGGCTAAGCATCCCATAGGCGGCCGCGTAGTCGCCGGCGTAGAGCGAGGCGTAGAAGCGCTGCACGGTGCCTTCGGGCGTGCTGGCGGGGGCGAACGACGGGCTGGTGCGCTCAAGCACCGCTGTGCTGATCAGCCCGATCACAATCAGCGCCAGCGCGCCGCCAAGCACAAACAGCAGGCTTCGGTCGAAGCCGCCGCGCATGGGGCGGGAAGAACCCTGTGCAGTTGCCATAGCGCCCTCCTTTGGCGTGGGCGCGCTCGACGCAGGGCGCGCCGATCATGGGTTCATGGTAGCTGTTCGCCGGGCGCTTGGGCGAAACATTTCGGCCACCACGCGGGAGCGTTTCGCTACAATCCATGACTGTGCCTGCGCCCGCCCCAACTACCACCCCGCATCGTAGCCCTGCGGAAACCCCGCTTCCCGGCCACGCGTCTTATTTTGTACAATACGCGTGCGGAATCGCCCGCGGCTTTTTGCGCTGAAACGCCATAGTGGTGAACAAACGCCGGCCTGCGCGCCGGCCGCGCACCGGAGAAGCGCCCATGACCCGTACCAGCGCGCCGGGCATCTGGATCTGGCTGCTGCACCTCGCGCTGCCCATGCTCGGCCTGTGGCTGCTGATCGCTCAGCCGCAGTTCGATGTCCACTGGGAGCACGAGCCGACGCACTTCTGGATGATCGCCGGCTTTGCGCTCGTCAATATTGGCCTGGGCGCGCGTATGAGCGAGGACGCCCGCCGCCGCGAC
>LJCR01001170.1 GCA_001399705.1 Kouleothrix aurantiaca | reverse complement strand
CGTCAATCACAGCACCACCGCCGATAATATCTGGGCCACGCCATTGCAGCTGCCTGGTTCAACCACCATCGGCTCCGACGATATTGCCTCAGTGGTAGCCTATAACGATCAGAGCGGCCCCAGCATCGGCGTGATCTGGAGCAACCATACATCACAGTCTGCGCCAGCCATGATGAATTTTGCCTTTCACCGCGACGCCGATGCGACCACTACCTGGCAGCCAGTGGAGTCAATTTACGGCGGCACCGGCGCTGGCACCTGCCTGGCCGACGATCACCTCAATATCAAGTCGCTCCAGGCCGACTCCAGCGGCTCGCTCTATGCGGCGGTGAAAACGTCAACCGGCGACAGCGGCAAATGTACTGGCGGGAAAGACTTGCTGCGGCTGGTGGTGCGCCGGCCAAATAATACCTGGGACTGGGCGACGTTTGCTACTACAAGCGACGATGAGACGCGCCCCCTGGTGCTCCTTGATACGACCAATCGCAAGGTCTACATGTTTGCGACCTCGCCCACAAGCTGCGGCGTGATCTACATGAAGTCCACGAGCATGGACAATCTGAGCTTCCCGACGGGCAAGGGCACGCCGTTTATCAGCAGCAGCACCTACACCTGCCTGAACAACGTCACCAGCACCAAGCAGACGCTCGACGCGGTCAGCGACCTGGTGGTGATGGCAAGTAACGAAAATGGCAACAATAATGGCGGCAATGGTTTTGTGTATATGCATAACGTGCTCGACCTCGGCACGCCAACCCCGCGCCTGATCTTCAGCGGCCAGCCCGACGGCGCCGAGATCAACAAGCCGCTGGCCATGCAGCCGGCCGTGACGGTGCTGAACAACAAGGGCCAGAAGGATACAACCTTCAACGGCACGATCACGCTGGCGATCAAGAGCGGCACCGGCACCTCGGGCGCGGCGCTCACCGGCACCGCCACTGTGAATGCTGTCGCGGGTGTGGCGACATTCAGCGGCCTGGCGGTCAACAAGGCCGGCACAGCCTACCAGCTCACCGCCAGCAGCGCCGGCTTCCAGGCGATCGAAAGCGCGGCGTTCAACATCAGCAAGGCCAGCCAGGCGATCACGTTCGCGCCGGCTCCGGTGGGCAAGCGCTACCTCGACGCGCCCTTCACCATCAGCGCCACCTCCTCGTCGGGGCTGGCGGTGAGCTACAGCGACGCCAACCCGAACGACGCGTGTACGGTCAGCGGCGCGGTCATCACCACCATCTGGCCGTAGTAGGACGGGTCGGCCAGCACTTCCTGGTAGCCGGTCATCGCGGTGTTGAAAATCACCTCGCCAGCGCGCTCACCAATTGCGCCCAGCGCATGGCCCGGCCATGTCGTGCCGTCTTCAAGCGCCAGCAGCGCGGGGGTTCGTTCGGTCATGGGTTCGCTTCTCCAGTGCGGCCGGCAGCGCGCGGCTGCGGCGGGGCCGAAACCAGGCCAATATTCTTCGGGCCTTTGAATGGAAACTCGACGCGCTCGTACTGCACGCCGTGGAGCGCATAGTACTGCTCGATCTGGTCGATCAGCTCGGCCTGCCCGAGCTTGGCTTCCGACCAGAAATTACAGCACGGCACCACAATCGCCGGCCGCAGCAGCGCGGCCTGCGCCACCTCGCGCAAGGCACCGTCGGGGTGCAGCCCAATAATCAAGTCGTAGTAGGTCGCAAACGCCGGGTCGAACGCGCTGGCCTGATGCTTCACGCCGCGCAGCACCCACGCCCGCGGGTCGATCACCTCGGCCTCGTAGCGGTACTGCTTGGCCAGGATGCGCGCCAGCATGCCCTGGCCGCCCGCCACATCGGCAACATAGCGCACCTCGCGCCAGTAGCGCTCGGCCACAAAATCCGCGATCACCTGAAAGCGCTCGGGGTCGCCGTGGAAGCGGTGCCGGCCCATGCGCTACAGCTCCATCACCACGGCGGTCTCGTCGCAGCGGTGCTGCAGCGGGCAGATCACACAATCCTTCCAGACCTTCTCGGGGAAGCTTTCGCGCGCGCTGATCACAAAGCCCAGGCGCGTGAAAAACGACACCGCCCGCGTCAGCGCAAACACCGTCGGGATGCCGCGCTCGCGCGCCCGCTCCACCAGCCCCAGCACGATGTTTGCGCCCACGCC
>LJCR01000117.1 GCA_001399705.1 Kouleothrix aurantiaca | reverse complement strand
GCAGTGCCAAGGGTATCAAGATCCATTGGCAGTTCGGCATCCAAGCCGCGCGTTCCAAGCTCAATTCGAAGTATTCTCGCGTCAACGCAGCCAATGAAAAATATCGGATCTCTTAATTTCCAGAGTAATTAGGAATTATATAAATCGATGAATTCCTATGAGCATTCCGAAGCTTGTCGCTTCGCAGTTGAAAACTATGCTGTATGTTTATGTCTATCAGATATAGTCGATAATTAATAGAGATTATCCCGATTTATGGTATGATATATCTCCAAACAGAAGGAGCAATGCAATGCCATTACGATATGAAACAGAACGCAACAAGAACTATCGTATCCTCGATTTGACCAGCCTGACGGTCGAAGAGTTCGAAATCCTCGCCGTCCCCTTTGAAATTGCCTTTCTTGCACGAATGCGCGACTGGACGCTCGAGGGCAAGCCCCGCACTGGCCGGCGCTATAGCCAGTATGCCACCTGCCCCTTGCCCTCCAAAGAGGATCGCCTGCTCTTCATCCTGACCTACTTCAAGCAAGCCGCGACCCAGACTTTTCACGGTGCGAGCTTTGGGATGGGCCAGCCGAAAGCCAACCAGTGGATCCAGGCGCTACTGCCAGCTCTCCATGCTGCGCTGGGGAGCCTTGGCGACCTGCCCTCACGCAACCTTGCTGAACTGCAGCAACGCCTGGCTGCGCTCTCGCCTGATATGGTCGCGACCCCTTTTTTCACGATGGCACCGAACGGCCAATCCTCCGTCCCAGCGACCCAGCCGACCAGACCAGTTTCTACAGCGGCAAGAACAAGCGCCACACGGTGAAGAATGTGCTGCTGATCCACGCGCTGATAATCCTGTTTCTGAGCGACACCTTCGAAGGAAGTGTCCACGATAAGGCGATTACCGATCTGACGCCCTACCCGTTGCAGGAGGGCAGCGAACTGGTCGATGATCTGGGCTTTCTGGGCTATGAACTGGCAGGTGTCACGCACATACGCCCGTTCAAGAAGCCGAAGGGTGGCAAACTCAGCGCCGAACAGAAAGCGCACAATCGCCTGGTTGCACAGCGTCGAATTGTGGCAGAACACGTAATCAGGAGTGTGAAACGCTGTCGAATGGTCAAAGATACGATACGTCTGTGGAAAGACGGGCTCAAAGATATGGTGATGGAAGTAAGTTGCGGTTTGCATAACTTCCGTGTCCGAACCACTCCCTGGCCATCAAGTCATTCGTAAATCGGGATAATGTCTACTATTCTGTCTTGCTACCGTCTTCGTATCACTTCGCTCTGGTTGTTAGTATTTGTTTGGACCATAGGAAGTTGCTCGCTTTTTTCTTCTCAATGGACAAATACTCAACACATCATCGACGCATTCCACAATAAGGGCATCCAATTTGACCATGTGACGAAGGAGGAGCAACCTGCTCTGACCAAGCTTCAAGCAACGTCCATCTCCTTTTCAATTGTCAATACGTCACAAAGTACGCCATCTGGCTCAATTATCGTCTTTGCCGATGAGCGGCAGGCGCATCTTTTTTCAGTGGCTGATAGCTATTACCGACAATATCCAGAGTCAACAAGATACCGAGTGATACAAAACCGTAACGCAGTATTGCTTGTCAAAGAGGAAATTTCAATAGACGAAGCCAAGCCGATCTTGGAAGTGTTTCAAGCCATAGCGCCATAATTGACTTAGTCTCTATCCGTAAATTGATTTAGGGCGTCCCAATCACAAATTGCTACAGTACTTCATCCATACGCTGGAGCGCAGATTGTGGTCCTGAAGCGATCCTTGACAAATACTTCCACGATAAGATAGATCGCTGACGAAGCTCACCGCATTCTGCTGTGAATTTACGGATAGACACTTATCCAAACACGTTCCCTAGAGGCAGCCCAACACGCGCTTGCAGCGGACGCCGCTTCGCGTCGAGCGAGATCGTGCCTTTTTCAATGCCAGTTTCTGCTACAATGTGGTTGCCATCAATCAGTAGCGGCGCCGCTAAAGCGCAACCCGTTGGGCGCGTCTCGTTTTGCGGGTTGTCTCGATCTCGCAGGTCGCTTTCTGTCTTTTCGGCAGAAGAACACGATGCAGCTACGAAGAACGAATCGAACGTAGGATGAAGGCCCGTTGTGCCGCGTGATTTCGTTCAAGGTTTTCTCAACCCTGCGTGGTGCGAACGCCCGTTGTGCTGAAGTGATTCCGATTAAAGTTTCGCGCGCTTCAACGTTGTACCAAAGCCCGTTATGCCGCGTGATTCCATTCCAGGTTATCTCAACCCTGCGTGGTATGGGCGCTCGTTATGCTGAATGTGGTTCCGGTCAGCGTCATTCTTCCAAGCGCAGCTGCTCGTATCAGTTCCAGCGTGGTCGGCGTATGCCTCAGCTTGGTTTTTTATTAAAGCTCGCGCCCAACACGCGCTTGCAGCGGACGCCGCTTCGCGTCGAGCGAGATCGTGCGTTTTCCAGCGCCAGTTTCTGCTACAATGTGACAGCCATTTATTGCAGCGGCGCCGCTAAAGCGCAACCCGTTGGGCGAGTCTCAGTTCGTAATTTGTCTCGATCTCGAATGGCGTTTTATTGATTTGTAGCAAAGCAACCCGATGCAGCCACGAAGAAACCAATCGAGCGTGGTATGAAGGCTCGTTGTGCCGCGTGATACCGTCAGCGCTTGCTCAACCCCGCGTGGTCCGAGCGCCCGTTATGCTGGCGTGGTTCCGGTCAACGATTTCGCAACCCTGATGCATACGAAAGCCAACTTTATTCCACGTGATCGCGGCAGCGCTTTCTCAGCCCAATGTGGTACAAACGCCCGTTATGCCGCGTGGTTCCGTTCAAGGCTTCCACAACCCTGCGTGGTACAAAGGCCCGTTATGCTGAAGTGGTCTGGTCAGCGTGCTTCATCCAAGCGCAGTTGCTCGTATCATTTCCAACGTGGAAGGCGTATGCCTCTGCTTGGCTTTTTATCAAGGCTCTCGCCCAACACGCGCTTGCAGCGGACGCCGCTTCGCGTCGTGCGAGATCGGGGTTATTTTCCGCGCTGGTATCTGCTACAATGTGGTTGCCATTTATCGGCAGCGGCGCCGCTAAAGCGCAACCCGTTGGGCGGCCTCAAAGATAAAGTCATGCATGATTCATAACGCGTTTTGAGACCTGGCGTTGTTCTCCAAAAAAAACGGACGAGCATATTCACCGGAGAGAGTTGCGTAAACGTAGCGCGCCAGCGAGTAACCTGAAGCACTACAAGCGCAGCAATATGAGCGCAATCAAATAGTGGAGATTGGTTGTGAGTAAGCAAAATTATACAACGAAACAATTGGCCGTTTCGACATTCCTTGTCACAGTATTTGGTGGCCTCTTGGGGCTCATTTTGATTGCATATTTTTCTCTACCAGTGTATATAGGGTTTGTGATAATGGTTATTACAGAATTAATAGTTCTACCCATTCTATTCCGTTATCGGGCAAAAAGGTAGGACCATATCGTATGGCAAGATCACTAGACATTATCCCGATTTACGAATGACTTGATGGCCAGGGAGTGGTTCGGACACGGAAATTATGCAAACCGCAACTTACTTCCATCACCATATCTTTGAGCCCGTCTTTCCACAGACGTATCGTATCTTTGACAATTCGACAGCGTTTCACACTCCTGATTACGTGTTCTGCCACAATTCGACGCTGTGCAACCAGGCGATTGTGCGCTTTCTGTTCGGCGCTGAGTTTGCTACCCTTCGGCTTCTTGAACGGGCGTGTGTGCGTGACACCTGCCAGTTCATAGCCGAGAAAGCCCAGATCATCGACCAGTTCGCTGCCCTCTGCCAACGGGTAGGGCGTCAGATCGGCAATTGTCTTGTCATGGACACTTCCTTCGAAAGTGTCGCTCAGAAACACGATCATCAGCGCGTGGAGCAGCAGCACGTTCTTCACCGTATGGCGCTTGCTCTTGCCGCTGTAGAAACTGGTCTGGTCGGCTGGGTCGCTAGGACGGAGGATTGGTCGTTCGGTGCCATCGTGAAAAAAGGGGTCGCGAACGCTTCAGGCGAGAGCGCAGCCAGGCGTTCTTTCAACTCGGCAAGGTTGCGTGAGGGCAGGTCGCCAAGGCTCCCCAGCGCAGCATGGAGTGCTGGCAGCAGCGCCTGGATCCACTGGTTGGCTTTCGGCTGGCCCATTCCAAAGCTCGCACCGTGAAAGGTCTGGGTCGCGGCTTGCTTGAAGTAGGTCAGGATGAAGAGCAGGCGATCTTCTTTGGAGGGCAAGGGGCAGGTGGCGTACTGGCTATAGCGCCGGCCGGTGCGGGGCTTGCCCTCGAGCGTCCAGTCGCGCATTCGTGCAAGAAAGGCAATTTCAAAGGGGACGGCGAGGATTTCGAACTCTTCGACCGTCAAGCTGGTCAAATCGAGGATCCGATACGTCTTGACACGTTCTGTCTCATATCGTAATGGCATTGCAGTGCTCCTTCTGTTTGGAGATAGAGCATACCATAAATCGGGATAATCTCTACTGACACGGAGCATAATGCCGTCAGTCGTATTGGCATGCTGATTTTTTGCTATACGGCACCAGGATAAACAAAGCGGTGTCCTACCGTAAGGTGATGCTTGAAGATCACTAGACGATTAGAGCAGAGTCATCATCAACTGGACGCACTGTACCCCGGTTTCTATATGCGACTGGTATGCATCAAATATGTTTCAACGACAGGTTTTCCCAGCAGCCACCGCCCAACACACGCTTGCAGCGGACGCCGCTTCGCGTCGAGCGAGATCGGGCGTTTTTCAGCGCCAGCATCTGCTACAATGTGGTTGCCATCAATCGGTGGCGCCGCCGCTAAAGCGCAACCCGTTGGGCCGCCATTATCAGCGTTATTCCAAAATAGACGCTATATTTCCATTGGGTCTCCCGAGATAAAAGTGCCCCTGTGGCAATAAGAATACTGTAATTCGCACCTACTATTGTTTTATATCTTGGAGCTAGATATGGCATCAGCACATTATCGGCGAGTTGGGTGGTGGATTATTGCGGGCCTATTATTCATACTTGCTGCTCAATGGATGGAAGGATTGACCAGCAATACGTTCCGCTTAGAACGCTTAATGGGTGCTTTCCAATGGGCCTTTTTAGGCATCTTTTTTCTCTTTGTTGGTCACTGGCAAGTTAGGCGACCGCTTCGCCGAGGGTTGACATCTTCCTTTTCAATAACAATGCTTTTACTCAGTTTGAGTGTGCTTGCATTTGTCGCTAGCCTTATTCTACGTCAGCATTGATCCACATCTGATCTTGCGTGCCAAAATGCTGAAACTATTGTAAGTTACTGGTAACGTATAACCTTTTCCAATATCCTTTTAGGAAATGCAAATATAGTGTTACGATGTGGCTATTCATATCGGAATTGTGATCGGTTGTATAATTACTTGTGAGCGATTCTGCAGTCAAATGAGGAGCTGTCCTGTACTTCTTGACCGCTTACCTTTTCCGCCGTGCGGCCCAACACGCGCTTGCAGCGGACGCCGCTTCGCGTCGAGCGAGATAGTGCGTTTTTCAGCGCCAGTTTCTGCTACAATGGTTCAGCCATCAATCGGTGCGGCGCCGCTAAAGCGCAACTCGTTGGGCGCGTCTCGTTTCGCCAGTTGTCTCGATCTCGCAGGCCGTTTGCTGTCTTTTCGGCATAAAAACGCCGTGCATCTACGAAGGAACGAATCGAGCGCGGGATGAAGGCCTGTTGTGCCACGTGGTTCCGTGCCGCGCTTTCTCAACCCTGCGTGGTGCAAGCGCCCGTTGTGCTGGCGTGATTCCGGTCAACGTTTCGCTTATTTCAAGGTGATTCAAAAGCTCGTTATGCTGCGTGGTTCCGTTCAAGGCATTCGCAACCCTGCGTGGAACGAAGGCTCGTTGTGCTGAAGTGGTTCCATTCCACGTGGTTCTGCCGGGCGCAGCTGCTCGTGTCGCTTTAGCGTGATTGGCGTATGCCTCAAATCGGCTGTTTACCAATGCTCGCGCCCAACCCGCCGTTGCAGCGGACGCCGCTTCGCGTCACGAGATCGCGGCTTTTTCAGAAGATCGTTTCGTACAGAGTTTTCTTTCGCTCCCAACAGCGCGCCGCTAAACGGCAAACCCGTTAGCCCGTCAATGTTCAGTTTACAACCTATGCTTTCATCTAAAGAAAAAGAACAACAATTACATCTTCTTGAAATTCACAGACAGAATCTCTTTCACCTTCTAGCTCAAGCAGGCCAGTATGGAGGTGAAACATATGCCCCTTTGTCAACTATAAATAGCCTTCGCGAGACACGTCTTAACATCCAAAAAATCAAACAATTCCTTCGAGATAATGATATAGAGGTAGATGATCATCCAGATGATTTGTCATTTGAATATCATACTCAAAAATCAAAAGTTGTACCCAAGCTGCATCGAAAAGTTCTTATTATTTCCTCTCTATCCATATTCATAACTATAATTAGCCTCGCCTTGTTACTAGGAACAAGCACTTTCCAATCTATTATCCCATGTCAGTTTTTAACAACTTATCAAACTGGATACACTGTTCAAATTACTGGAATTCTACAAGATAGGTTGGAATCCAAATATATGCTTGAAGAATATCAAGGCCTATTTCGCTTTCTCAAACTCGAAAAACCTATGTGTATTGCATTGCACACAGCAGGCAGTGGCCAATTGCGATATATTAGAGATTATCACGATTTAAGTATAAAATAGCATCAGGGAGCCTTAAACCGCTTATTTTGTGAACACTTTTACTAATACCTTTTCTGGCGTCCTAAAGAGCCAGATGACATTCGCGAAGTTTAATCG
>LJCR01001169.1 GCA_001399705.1 Kouleothrix aurantiaca | reverse complement strand
CGACACGCTGGAGCGCGCGGCAACTCCCGTGGCCGCGCTCCGAAACGCCAACGAGCAGAGCGCGCCGCAGCTGCCCGACGCTGCCTCGATCGCGCTGGCCGATGTGCGCGCCGCAGGCACGATCACTGCCACGCTCGACAATCGCCAGCGCTACGACGAGCTTGAGCGCGAGTACGAGCGTGTGCAGGCCGCGCTGCAAAAGCTCACCTACTTCGACGATCTGGCGCTGGTGGCGCAACACCCAACGCCCGCCGGCCTGTTCAGCAGCGTGGTGGTGCCGCCGCCGCCGCAGGGCATTACAAACACCGCCGCGTTCGCCAATATCTACATTCTCGACAGCAATGCCGGCGTGCTCTACCACATGCCGCGCAATGGTGGCACGCTGGAGCCGCTGCTGAGCCCAAATCAAACAATTGGCCCAACGGTGGTGGGCAAGGTCAAGGCACAAGCCTGGCGTGAAGACAACATCATGGCAGTGGCGCAGAGCGGCGAGGCCGGGCCGTTTACCTTTTATTTCCGCAATGGCGAGAGCTGGGGCTACAGCACCCTGGCGGGCAGCGAAACCTGGGGCCGCGTGCCCGACGCCGCGATTGCGCGCGTGCGCGGCGGCAACCCCGCCGACTTTCTGGGCGACGACTCGCTCGGCGCGGGCTTGCAGATGGCGCTCTACGATCTGGTTGGCAAGGCGCTGGGCGTGCCGGCCTACCGCCTGTTCAACCTGCCCAAAGTGCGCGACTGGTGCCCGATCTCGTGGTGGAATATCGACATGCCGCCCGAGGCGCTGGCCGCCGAAGCCCAGGACGCGCTGGCGCAGGGTTATACCTCCTACAAAATCAAGGCGCGGCCGTGGTGGGATATTTACGAGCAGGTCGCGGCGATCAGCGCCGTCACACCCGAGTATTTCCGGCTCGACCTCGACTGGAACAACATGCTGCTGAACGCCGGCAACGCCGCGCCGGTGCTGGCCGAGCTTGATAAGCAGCCGCGCATCGCAATCTACGAGTCGCCGATTATGCAGCGCGATGTCGAGGGCCAGCGCGAGCTGCGCCGCAAAACCACGCGCCCGCTGGCGCTGCACTTCGGCGAGCCGCCTTTCCCGACGGTGGTGCGCGAAAGCGTCTGCGACGGCTTTGTGGTCAGCGGTGGGGTGGCGAGCGTGCTACGGCAGGGCGCGCTGGCGGCCGCCTTCGAAAAACCTTTCTGGCTGCAACTGGTCGGCACCGGGCTGACCACCGCGCTGTCGGTGCAGCTGGGCGCGGTGCTGCCCTTCGCGCAGTGGCCCAGCGTGAACTGCCTGAACAACTACGCCGACGACCTGCTGGCCGCGCCGCTGACAATTCAGGGCGGCGGCGTGCGCGTGCCCGATGCCCCTGGGCTGGGGATTGAAATCGACGAAGGCGCATTGGGGCGCTTCCGCATACAGCCGCCCTACGAGCACCCCGCGCCGCGCATGATCATGTCGGTGGTGTGGCCGGGCGGGCGCGTGATGCACTACACCCAGATGCGCCCGCAGTGCTGGGACGATTTCTGGGCCGGCAACCAGCCCGCTCAGGAGCGCGGCGTGACGATGGAGGTACACTACGACGATGGCACGCCCGAGTGGGCTGACCTCTACGCCCGCGCCTCGCTCGCCCCTGTGCGCGACATCCGCTCCGCCTGAAATTTCTATCCACAGATGACACAGATTTCCCATATTTATTCAATCTGTGTAATCTGCGAAATCTGTGGATGTACCAATAAGGAACGTGTGAAATGAAACTTCTTGTGATTGGCGGGGCGGGCCTGGTGGGCGGGCTGGTGCTGCCCGCCATCGCCGAACGCCACGCGCTGCGCGTGTTCGACCGCCAGCCGCCGCCCGACCCCGGCTGGGAATATGTCGCTGGCGATGTGGGCGACCTTGATGCACTCGTTGCGGCGGCGGCCGGCTGCGATGCGCTGCTGTATATGGCGATGGGCCACAAGATCTACGACACCACGCTGGGCATCACCAGCAACTTCGACGCGAATGTGAAGGGCGTCTACCTCGCACTCGACGCCGCGCAGCGCAACGGCATCCGCCACGCCGTTTACACCAGCAGCATGTCGGTGTACGAGCACAACCTGGAAGATCGCCCGCTGCAAGGC
>LJCR01001168.1 GCA_001399705.1 Kouleothrix aurantiaca | reverse complement strand
GCCAAGCAGGCTGTGCTCGACCTGGTGGCCGAAGACTACACTCCGCCGCCCGCCGAGGGCGAGCCGGTCTATGCGCTCGGGCGGCGCGGGCAGGCGGCAATTGCGGCGGCGGTGCACGGCATGCGCGTGGGCGGCTACATCAGCGCCTACGACGAGCAGCTCGCCAAGGCGCTCGGCACGGTGCTGTGCGGCGGCGACCTGACCAGCCCGCAGTGGGTGACCGAGCAATACCTGCTCGATCTGGAGTTCGAGGAAAACGCCAAGCTCGTGCAAAACCCCAAGACGCAAGAGCGGATGATGGCGATCTTACAGGGCGGCAAGCCGCTGCGGAATTAGCGAGCAGCGGGCAGGGAGCAGCCGGCAGTCAACACTGAAATCGATGATTTCAACGGTGCCGAAGTTGACTGCCAGCTGCGAACTGCCAACTGCAAAGGAGAATAGTATGAAAGAGGCTGTTATCGTTTCCGCCGCCCGCACCGCCGTCGGCAAAGCGCCGCGTGGCGCGCTGCGCTCGGTGCACACCGCCGATCTGGCGGCCACCGCGATCAAGGCCGCGATCGAGCGCGCGCCCGGCCTCGACCCGAAAATGGTCGAAGACGTGATCCTGGGCTGCGCCATGCCCGAGGCCGAGCAGGGCCTGAACATGGGGCGCGTGGCCGCGCTGCGCCGAGGGCCAGCACCTCAAGCTGCGCATCGACGACGGCCGGGGCGGCCCCTCGTTTGACGCAATCGCCTTTCGGCTGGGCAACCTGGCGAGCTATTTCGCGAAATACTCCTGGATCGACATCGCCTACGTGCTCGAAGCGCACGAGTGGAACGGCAATCGCACGCTCCAGCTCAACATCAAGGATCTGCGGCGCGCGCAGTAGCTGACATCTTTGTAATCAAATTCTTATAGCGGAAATCGGCTTTTTTGATTATAGTTAAGCACAGCCTCCGCCGCGCGGTTATCCATTTGAATATCTATATCTCGGCCCAGCGATGTGATGGTATATGCTGAGGAGATCGCAATGTCCGCTTCCGCCACACAAACTGAACGCGAACACCTCTTCGCCACCAGCGCCAGCGTATTGCGCGCCCTGCCAGGCGGTGCACTGCTGATCGACCTGGCCGGCAAGGTGCGGCAGATCAATGCGCGCGCCGAGCAACTGCTGGGTGTGGAGGCCGGGCAGGTGATCGATCTGCCTTTGGCGAACATGCCGGGCGGCGAGCAGCTGGCGGCAATCGAGCGCGGCGCGGGCGTGGCCTGCGAGCTAGGCGGGCGACCGCTGGGGGTACAGATTCAACCCCTGATTGATGAGGAAGGCAAGCCCGAAGGCGAACTGCTGCTGCTGCGCGACCTGAGCGAGGATGTCGAAGCGCAGCGCCGCCAGTACGAATACCTCAACCGCGCGCTGCACGATGTGCGCGTGCCGCTCCAGGCGATTGGCGGCGCGGCTGAAGGGCTGATGCGTGGCTGGTTCGGCCCGCTCAACGACGAGCAGCTTGAGTTCGCCACCATGATCAAGGAAAATGCTTCTCACCAGGGCGCGCTTTTTTCGCTGATCTACGACGCCTATACCCTCAGCAACGATATCGCTCACATGCACCCGGAATTGATCAGTGTGGCCGGCGTGCTGCACGAGATCGAGCACGAGCGCGAAAAGCACGTCGCCGCGCGCCCGCTGACGCTTTCGGTCGAGCTGGAAGATGGCCTGCCCAATATTGCCGCCGACCGCACACGCCTGCGCCAGCTTCTGCTGATTCTGCTCGACAATGCGCTGCGCTACACCTACCCCGGCGGCGCGGTTACTGTGCGTGCTTCGCGCGCCGGCGATGCCATTCGGGTCGATGTGGCCGACACCGGCGTGGGCATCCGCGCCGCCGATCAGCCAAAGATTTTTACGCCATTCTTCCGGGGCGACAACCCGCTGAAGGAAGGGCGCTATGGCGGGCTGAATCTGCTGATCGCGCGGCAGATTGCGCACCTGCACGGCGGCGACCTGACATTCACCAGCGCCGAAGGTGCCGGCTCGACCTTCAGCCTGACCCTGCCTGTTGTGGGCGGCTAGCGCCGGAAATTCTTCTACCCCACTACCAGAAACACCACCAGCGCGGCGGCAAACGGCACGCTCAGGTTGTCGG
>LJCR01001167.1 GCA_001399705.1 Kouleothrix aurantiaca | reverse complement strand
GCTCAGCCATCAGCTCAAGGCTCTCGACGATACGCGGGCCGGGCCGGCTGAAAAAGGCATTGCCATCGACGGCATACACGCGCCCCTGCCGCACCGCCGGCAGCACATGCCAGCCCGGGCGGTTTGGCAGCACGCTGCGCGCTTCCTCGATTGTATGCGCCAGGTCGAAGCCGCAGGGCGTCATGATAATCACCTCGGGCGCAAACGCGATCACATCGCCCCACGCCACGCGCCGCGAGTCCTGGTGCTTTGTGCCCAGGCCAGCGCGGCCGCCGGCGATCTCCACCAGCTCGGGCAGCCAGTGCCCCGGGCCGAAGATCGGGTCGAGCCATTCCAGGCAGGCCACGCGCGGCGGCTGCGCGGCACGCGCGCCAACCGCCCGCACGCGCTCGATCCGCGTGCGCCACTCGTTCAGCAGTGCCTCGGCGCGCTCGGGCACGCCGGCTGCTGCCGCCACGGTGGCGACTGTCGCGAGCACATCGTCGAGGCTGTTGGGCTCAAGCGAAAGCACCTGCGGGGCGAGGCCGGCGTATTCGGCGCTGACATCACGCACGGCGCGCTCGACCTGGCCGTAGGCCACCGCGCAGACATCGCAGAGCGCCTGGGTCAGAATGAGGTCGGGCGCGAGCTGCGCCAGCCGGGCGGTATCGAGGTCGTACAGACTCAGGCCGGCACGCAGCTGCTGGCGCACGGCGTGATCAATTTCTTCAGATGTCGCGCCGCTGTGATCGAGCACGCTGCGCGTGACGATTGGCTTGCTGCGGGCCGCGTCGGGGAAATCGCACTCGTGCGTGACCCCAACCAGCGAATCACCGAGCCCCAACGCATAAGCAATTTCTGTGGTGCTTGGGAGCAACGAAACGATTCGCACGCCCATATCCTTCCTACCCAGCCTGTGCAAAGCGCCGCGGCGGCTACAAGGGTAGCACTCCGCTGGGGCGATGTCAAGGCAAAACGGCACGATCGCCGCGAAGTGTGAGCACACCAACACGGCGCGCCGCACCGGGCGATAACCCCAGGTGCCGCGCGCCGCGTTCTCTTTTGCTGCGAATTAGAAAAAGCCTGGTACAGCGCTTCGGAAATCCGACGAAAGACGAAAGACGAAGGACGAAGGACGAAGGACTAAGCCAGCCTGGTCATTCGTCCTTGGTCCTTCGTCCAGCACTCGCTACAGCAGGCTCGCCAGCCGGCGCACGCCCTCGTCGATCTGCTCGGGCGTGACGGCGCAGAAGGGCAGGCGCACAAAGCGCTCGCCATCCGGCGCCGCGCCCTGGTCGGGGTCGGCGAAGAAGGCCTGGCCGGGCGTCAGCACCAGCCCAATGTCCTTGGCGCGCTCGACCAGACCGCTGGTGTTGGCATCTTCGGGAAACATAATGCTGACGAAAAAGCCGCCGTCGGGCGCGAAGATCTGCGCGCCGCCCAGCTGCGCCTTGGCCGAGCTGATCATCTGCTCCCAGCGCGGGCGATACAGCGCCTTCAGGCGCTCGATGTTCGGCTGCATCCAGCCGCGCCGGATGTACTCGGCCACGGCGGCCTGCGTGGGCAGCACGGGCGAGAGGTAGGTGTCTTCGCCCATGCGCGTCACCGCGCCGACCAGGCTGGCGGGCGCGAGCATAAAGCCCACGCGCATGCCGGGGCTGAGCAGCTTGCTGAACGAGCTCATGGTGATGATCCGGCTGGCGTCGATCGAGCGCAGCAGCGGCAGGTCTTCGCCCTGGTAGCGCAGCTTGCGGTAGGGCACGTCCTCGATCACCCAGAAGCCGTAGCGCGTGGCCAGCTCGACCACGGCGCGGCGCTTTTCGAGCGAGAGCGTGGCCCCAGCGGGGTTCTGGAAATCGGGCACAAGGTAAAGGAAGGCGGGAACCTGGCGCTTCACCTCGGCCTCCAGCCGCGCCACGTCGATGCCGTCGGACTCAAGCGGGATGCCAATGGTTTTTGCGCCGCGCCGCCGAAAGGTGGTGATTGCGCGGTCGTAGCTGGGCTGCTCGGTCAGCACCGTGTCGCCGGGCTTGATCAGCGTAGCCGAGACCAGATCCTGCAGCTGGAGCGAGCCGTTGCCGATCAGGATCTCGTTGTCGGCCACGCCATACTCGTCGGCAAGCTGGCGGCGCAGCTGCTCGCTCTGG
>LJCR01001166.1 GCA_001399705.1 Kouleothrix aurantiaca | reverse complement strand
CTACGAGGCCCTGACCGCCGCGCTCGCCGCCGAGCAGCCGGTCGCCGTGGCGACAGTTATTGGCGGCGCGGGCGAGGTGGGCGCGAAATTGCTGGCCCGCCCGGGCGGCGAGACAATTGGCGGGCTGGGCGCGGGCCTGCCCGAGCAATCGGTCGTGCAGGACATGCTCGCCATGCTGGCGCGCGCCGAGAGTGGCACGCGGCGCTACGCCACCCCCGCCGGCGAGGCCGAGGTCTTTATCGAAGCCTACCCACCGCCGCCGACTATGTTTATTGTTGGCGCGGTGCACATCGCCATCCCGCTTGTCACCTTCGCCAAGGTGCTGGGCTTCCGCACCGTCGTGGTAGATGCGCGTGGTGCCTTCGCGACACCTGAGCGCTTCGCCCACGCCGACGAGCTGGTGAACCAGTGGCCCGCCGAGGCCCTGGAAGGCCGGCTCAACAGCAACAGCTTTGTGGTGCTGCTCACGCACGATCCCAAGCTCGACGACCCGGCGCTCAAAGTGGCCCTGCCCAGCCCGGCGCGCTACGTCGGCGCGCTCGGCAGCCCGAATACGCACGCCAAGCGCCTGGTGCGCCTGCGCGACGAAGGCATGCCCGAAGAGCAGCTTGCGCGCTTGCACGCGCCGATCGGCCTGAAGATCGGCGGCAATACCCCAGAGGAAATTGCTGTCAGCATCATCGCCGAGATCGTCGCGGCGCGGCATAACCTGACGGGCAAGAGCTAGCGCGCATCGTTGAGACAGGCCAAATTTTCACCACGAAGACACGAAGACACGAAGGTTGAAGAGATAAACTACATCCAAAACCTTTGCGCTCTTCGCGGTGAATAATCTGGTCGTCGCCCTTCGATACGCACTTCGCGCTGCTCAGGACGAAATTGTTGATCGTCGCTCAACCTGCAACCTGCAAACTTGCAAACCTGTAACTCGCCCCGTGTAACCTGCAACCTGAAACTTGAACCCGATGCACGTTCATCTTGAGCCAATCACCGCGCAGACCATTGGCGACTGCCTGCTGTTGCGCGTTGCGCCGCACCAGAAGCACTTTGTCGCCTCGAACACCGTGTCGCTGATCCAGTCGCTGGTCGAGCCAGCCTTTGTCCCGCGCGCAATCTACGCCGGCGACCGCATGGTTGGCTTTGTGATGTATGGGCGCGACCCCGCGAGCGGGCAGGACTGGATCGTGCGCCTGATGATCGACGCGCGCTACCAGGGGCGCGGCTACGGCCACGCCGGGCTGCTCGCCGCCCTCGACGCGCTGGCGCAGCAGCCGGGTGGCAACGGCACTTTCGTGAGCTATCGCCCCGAAGACCTCGCTGCGGCGTTCACCTACGCCGGGGTTGGCTTCCGCCCCACCAGCACCCTGCCCGACGGCGAGATTGTGGCCGAGCGCACGGTTGCGAATGGCGCGCCGGCCGCGCCAGTGGTGGCGGGCATCGTGCTGGCAGCCGGCGCGGCCTCGCGCATGGGCCAGCCCAAGCAGCTGCTCGACTGGGATGGGCAGCCGCTGGTGCGTGCCGCCGCCGCGACGGCGCTGGCCGCCGGGCTGTTTCCTGTGCTTGTGGTGGTTGGGCACGCCCGCGGCGCAGTGGCCGAAGCGCTGGCTGGCCTGCCCGTGCATCTTGTCGTGAATGAGGCGTATGCGCAGGGGCAAAGCACCTCGCTGCGGGCGGGCATCGCCGCGCTTGGGCATTCGGTTGCGGCGGCAGTCGTCCTGCTGGGCGACCAGCCCTTTGTCACGCCCGCGATTGTGGAGCGGCTGCTGGCAGCGTGGCAGAACGGCGATGGCGCGATTGTTGCCCCGGTGTATGCGGGCCAGCGCGGCAACCCGGTTTTATTTGCGCGAACGATCTTTCCCGAGCTACTGGCCGTGCAGGGCGACCAGGGCGCGCGCAGCGTGCTGGCCGCCAATCGCGAGCGCGTGGCGCTGGTGCCGTTCGACGATGCCCGCCCGCTGGCTGATATCGACACGCCTGAGGAATATGCGCGACTACGGCAGTCGGCAGGTAGCAGTGCACAGTCGCCGGAAGTAGGTTGACCGCATACTGCTGACTGCCAACTGACCAATGCCTGCTGAACTATGTACCAAACCATCCTGCCGCCTGAACAAGCCATCGGCCATATAT
>LJCR01001165.1 GCA_001399705.1 Kouleothrix aurantiaca | reverse complement strand
AGCCGTAGTAGCGCTTGATGATGGTGTTGGCGTCGGCGATGCGCCCGGCGCGCCCAAGCCCTTCGAGCACCCAGAACATACCGTACACTTCGAGGTTCGGGTTCGCCGGGTTGCTTGCGAGCGATGCGACCAGGCTGTTGGCCACGCGCTGCTGCTCGGCGGCGCGCACGACGCTGTAGGCCAGCGCGAAGGCTTGTGCATGCGGCGTTGCGGCGCGCAAGGTGCCATTCCACAGTGTGGCGCTATACGCGGCTTGCGCCGGCATGTACAGGTTCGCGTTGATCGCAGCCTTGATCTGTGCCGCCCGCGCCTGCCACCCTGCCGCGCGCGCCGGGTCGCCAGCAGCGCTGGCAAGATCGGCGGCGTCGAGCAGGGTGCGGTAGAACATCGAATTGACCGCCGTGGATTGCCCGTAGCGGTCGGCAAACGCGGCCCAATCGATCAGCGTGGTTTCCTGCCAGGTGCCGTATGGGATGTCGAGCAGCGTGGTGCCTGGGTTGGCGTACTGCTCCAGGTAGCCCATAAAGCTCACCAGCGTGGGGTAGAGCTGCGCGGGCCTGCGCGTGTCGCCGGTGCGGCGCAGGTAGTCGTGCAGGCTCTGTGCCCAGAGCATGCCGTAATCGAGCATGTGATTGCTTGTACCGTGTGGCGCCAGCGCAACTGGCCGGCCGTTTTCAAACGCCTCGGCGATCTGGCGCAGGCCGCGCGCAAGCAGGAAATTGTCGCCCAGCGCGGCTTCGTTGGCGTGGTCGATCACAAAGGCATCGCCCCACCACTGGCCGTGCTCGCGCCATGGGTCGGAATATGCGTCGCTCATGTTTGGGCGCAGCGTGTCGACGCCGACCTGCCAGATCTGGGTGAGGCGGCGCGGCGCAATCGGGATCGGCACTGCGCGAACGGCGGGATGGGCCGCGCAGAGCTGCCGTAATTCGGCCAGGTAAGGGCTGCTCTGCCCGATGCCGCCGGCTGCGTAGAACAAGGTGTAGCGGTGTTGTGAGCCCTCGGCCACCAATGCGAGCGTCAGCTCGCGCGTGTAGCGGCCAATCCCGGCACCCTGCCATACCGCCGCAGTGTAATCGATACCAATATGCATATGCCCACGTTATACCCGCACAAATGCGGGTCGTGCGTGCAGTTCTTGCAACGTGGCACGCACGATCCATAACTTACTTGCGCTTGCTGAAAAGGTAAAGCAGCAACCCGAACAGGATGATGCTCCAGAAGTTGATGGTGCGATCCAGGAAGGTCACGGCCACGGCCAGCGCGCGGCTCACCGGCGCGGCGCCAGGAGCGGTGGGAAGCGCCAGCAACACCGCCGTCACCGCGCCTTCGACCACGCCAAGGCCGCCGGGCGTGAAGGGAATAACCGTGAGCAGCGAGGAAGCCAGCGCCACGAAAATGATCACTGGCAGCGTGAGGTGCAAGCCTTCGGCGCCGAGCGCCTGAATGACAAAGAAAAGCCGGAAGCCTTCCAGCAGCCAGACCAGCCCGGTCAGCAAGGTCAGCGCGGGCAGCACGCGCGGCTGAAACGAGCTGAGCGCGGCGGCCTCGAACGGTTCGTATTTATTCAGCAGGCGCTCGGGCATCAGGCGGCGCAGGAATGGGCTGAACCAGCGCATCCCGGCCAGGCCGGCGATGATCAGCACCACCAGAACCAGGCCGGAAATAAAGATCACATTGGTTTCGCGCGGCAGGTGCGTGCCAAACACCCACCAGCCTGAGATCACCAGGAAGGTGAACAGCCCAAGCATGTCGAGCAGGCGCTCGGCGAAGATTGTGCCGAAGGTAGCCGAGAAGGAGACATGCCCGTTATGCTTCAGCAGGTAGCCGCGGTAGGCGTCACCCAGTTTGGCCGGCACAATGCAGTTCGCGAACCAGGAAAGAAACAGGTATTCCATCAGCGCCGGCAGCGAGGCCCAGCTTTTGCGGCCTTCGTGCACCGGCACGCCCGCGTTGGTGAGCAGCAGCCGCCAGCGGATGGCGCGCAGCGGGAAGGTCAGGTAGAACACCGCGAAGCCCGCGAGCAGCAGCCACAGGTTTGCGCCGCGCATGTATTCCCAGGTTTTGGCAAGGTCGATGTCGAGCCCGCGAACAATGAAGAGGATAATCGCTATCGCCAGGGCGAATG
>LJCR01001163.1 GCA_001399705.1 Kouleothrix aurantiaca | reverse complement strand
TTCGGAAATCGGCGTAACAATGGGGCGCTCTTTTTTTGCAGGCAAGTGCAATCGATTGCAAGACAGCGAAATTCAGACACACTCATTTGGCCGGGATTGCGAAAGGAATTCTGATGCACAGCACGACCAAGAATACCAAAACACGCGCGCAGATTGCAGCTATGGCTGCGCGAGCGTTTGGCGGAATGGCCCTCGCCGGCAGCGACGATGCCGTGCGCGAGCTGAAAGATGGCTGGTTCAACGCGGCCTACAGCGTTCAGCTTGCCGATGGCCGCGAGGTCATTCTCAAGATCGCGCCGCCCAGGGATGCCGAGGTGATGCAGTATGAGCGCGACATCATGGCGACCGAGGTTGCGTCAATGCGCCTGGTTGCGCAAAACCGGGCCATCCCGGTGCCTGAGATCTACTTCTACGATCAGGCTCACGACCTGTGCGACTCGGACTATTTTTTCATGGAAAAGATCGCGGGCGACAATTTTGAGCATGTGAACGCGAGCCTGCCCGCCGAAGCGCGGGCATCGCTTGAGCAGCAGATCGGCGCGGTTATTCGCGAGGTCAACAGCTTTCGGGGAACATATTTTGGCTATCCGGGCAACCCGGAACTGCGCGCGGATAGCTGGAGCGCGGCGTTCACTGCCATTATGGAAGCGACGCTGGACGATGGCGCGCGAAAACATGCGGAGTATGGCTACAGCTACGGCGACATCCGCGCCGCCTACCAGCAACACCGTTCCGCGCTCGATGAGATCACGGCACCCTGCTTGGTGCACTGGGATGCCTGGAACCCCAATTTCTTCGTGAGGGATGGCCGCGTCGTGGGCATCATCGATTTTGAGCGGGCGCTGTGGGCCGAGCCCTTGATGGAGGCGCAGTTCCGCACGATCTTTGCCGAGGATGGCACCACAAACAGCATGCGCGGCTATGGCAAAACATCCTTCACCGCCGCCGAAGAACAGCGCAGTTGGCTGTATACGCTGCATCTCGGCCTTGTGATGAACACCGAGTGCTACTACCGCAACTACGATACCGATACGATCTACAAGCTCGCGCTGCAGGTCATCGCCGGCGCCATGGAGTGGCTGAAAGCGAACTAAGCGCGTATGAGCGGTGCATCCAGGGTTGAACGGCTCGGCACTGAGAAGATCGGGAAGCTGCTGCTGGAAATGTCGTCGCAGACCACACTTTCGCTGCTGGTGTATGCGATCTACAGCATTACCGACACTTATTTTCTTTCGGTGGGCATTAACTCGCTGGCGGCGGCGGGTGCTTCGATCATCTCGCCAGTGCTGATCGGCCTTGGCGCGGTGGCGACAACTGTTGGCGCGGGCGGCGCTTCGGTGGTATCGCGGGCGCTCGGCGAGCAGGACGTGGAACGCGCCTCGCGGGCGGTGGCAACCACCTTTCTGATCTTCTGGGCCGCTGCAATCACCATCACTATCGCTGGCGCGCTGTGCATCGAGCCGCTTGTCTACCTGCTCGGCGCTACTGACCGAATTGCCCCCTACGCGATTGTGTATGGGCGGATCATCTTCCTGGGCGCGGTGACCAGCACCGGCTTCTCAACGATCATTCGTGCAGACGGCAATGCCCGCTACTCGACCGCAATCTGGGTCATACCGGTCACAACGAATCTTGTGCTGTGCTGGCTATTTATTATGGTGCTGCGGATCGGTGTTGCAGGCGCGGCCCTGGCGACGGTCGTGGCCCAGGCGATCTCAGCCGGCATGGGCGTGTATTTTTTCTTCTTTCGGAAAAACCGTTCATATCGGATCAGGCGCGCATATTTCAGGCCGGACTGGCGGCTGATCGGCGAGGTGCTGATGATCGGCTTTCCTTCGCTGATCAAAAACCTTAGCGCCAGCCTGGTGGTGATTATCATCAACAACCTGCTCAAGCAAATCGGCGGCGATAGCGCGCTAGGGGTGTTTGCGATCGCCAACCGGCTGTACTCGGCCCTGAACCTGCCGCAGACCGGCATTGTCCAGGGGATGCAGCCGCTGGTAGGCTACAACTTCGGGCAGCGGCAGTTCGAGCGCGTACGGCGCACCGTTCGGCTGTCGCTCGGCGCCACGGTCGTGTATGGCGCGCTTGCCTGCGTTTTTTGCCAGCTGATGCCGGCAGTGCTGATT
>LJCR01001164.1 GCA_001399705.1 Kouleothrix aurantiaca | reverse complement strand
CAGTTGACCTGGCGATCGACGGCAATGGCGACGGCGAAGCCGACCCTGCCGGCACACTTGGCAAGCCAGTGTATGCCACCCACGACGGCGTGGTGCGGGT
Organism: Kouleothrix aurantiaca; assembly: GCA_001399705.1. Taxonomy (GTDB): domain Bacteria; phylum Chloroflexota; class Chloroflexia; order Chloroflexales; family Roseiflexaceae; genus Kouleothrix; species Kouleothrix aurantiaca. Next base: position 2,029 of record LJCR01001164.1, on the reverse strand, counting down.
GGCCAGCAACACGTGGCCGGCCGGCAACCACATCTGGCTGGAAGGCATTCACTTCAAAACCGGCTACTCACACCTGCAAGGCTTTGCCGTGGAAGACGGGCAGACCGTCAAGCGCGGCGACGTGATTGGCTATATCGGCTCGACCGGCGAATCAAGCGGGCCGCACCTTGACTACCAGGTGTGGAAGGATGGCACGAACGTCAACCCGCTGGATTATAGCGCGTTGCTGGGTACGCGCTAGCCGCGCTCCGCATTTGCAGATTCCGCGCACCCATGCTATACTCTGCGGCGTGTCAATCACGGGCGATTAGCTCAGCTGGCTAGAGCGCGTCGTTCACACCGACGAGGTCACTGGTTCGAGTCCAGTATCGCCCACCAAGACATCAGTTGTTAAGGTTCTGCCTTAACGGTTCTCGGCCTACCAGCGCGTTTCTCAGGCGTTCGCTGGTAGGCCGATGTCATTTCCCAAGAATCCACCCTCAATACGGACGCGCTCAACCTCGCGCTCAGGAACGAAGTAGCGTTTCTTAAACATCCCGCGTGCGATCACATCGCGAAACACATCGCGCTTGATATAGCGACGGATTGTCTCATCAGAAACACCGAGCCGTGCAGCTGCCTCCTGGGGGGTGAGGTAACGCTCTCCCATCTTCTACTCCCTGTCGGTTGGTATCGTGGGTGGTGTTGATTATATGCCGCCCCTTCCGAAACGTCAAAATCCGTCTTTCTCAGTCGTTCGCGATTCAGGCAGCGTGCTGCGTTGACTGATGTGCTTTAACAGCTGCCCGCCATTCCTCTTCGTTGGCATTCGGCGGTAGGCCGAGATAGAGCACATCTGGATCGATGTCAGCACCATTGGGCCATGCAATAGTGCCTAGCTCGACATGCACCTGGCGAAAGAACGTGGGGTCGTCGTGAATGGGCGCAAAAATGCCGCCCCGATTGATGTATTGGGTCACGTCGATATCGCGCCGCTCGCCGTTCGTGAAGGTGACGCGCAAAGTATTGCCGTCGAGAGCCTCCACGTCTTTCACTCGGATCATTACTGCCTCCTTATTCCAACGGCGCGATCTGATTGAGCGGCGCCGGCTGGCGTGCAAGTTCCCAATTTGCGCGTAGCTCGTTGCGATGGGCGTTGGCCCATGTCCGCACCAGACGCAGCGCCCGCTTGGGTAGCTGACCATCGATGATTTCGCCAGTTTCAATGTTGATCGTCGCCTCGTCGCCACCGTAGTAGGCATGGAAATGGGGTGGAACGTGGTCGTTGAAAAACATGGCGATGATGATGCCGTAGAACTGGCTAATCTGCGGCATCGCTATCTACTTCTACTTGGCTGCCGCTTACGAACTGGCCTCCAACACCACGCTGCCGCACCGGACCTTTACGGTCGGCAATTTCGTCGAACAGCTGTGCAATTGCTTCGTCCTGACTAATGCTCGCAGCCTCTGCGTAGACTTTGGCAATTCGATGTGCGGTTTTGGCACCTGCATTTTGCCGTCGCTTCGCAATGTGCGCTAACGTGAAGACGCTTAGGGGCACAAGCTGCGCGGTTTTGGTAAGACGAGCTGTTTCTGCTTGGCTAAGACCAACGCGTGCAAAAAGCTCGTCGAACTCTGGTTTGGCTTGATATATCTTCATAGCCGTATAGTACAAGACTTCGCCAGTCATAGCAAGATCTATCAAAGCAGTCCCTCGCTATGAGTAATCATCGGCAGCTCGCAGTCGCCGCAGATGAGCCGCGCGCCTGGCTTGGCCCACGCATTCTGGCCGCATTCTTCGCATGTGTATTTCGTCTTGCTGGCGCGCTTCTTGGCAGCAGCATCGCCGCCGATGCCCCGGCCGGCAGCCTGCCAGCGCAGGGCGAAACCTCCCGCGAGCAGGCGCGCGCAGGCACGCGCGAACGCGCCGTTCTCCTGGATGTAGTGTGTCATCTTCTGGCCGGTCGCCTTGCCGCCGGGCTGGCCGGTTGCGCTGGGGATGAGGCCAACCGCGCGCATCATTGCACCCCACTCGGCGTTGTGGTAGGCG
>LJCR01001162.1 GCA_001399705.1 Kouleothrix aurantiaca | reverse complement strand
GCCACTCCTGCTCATCGGCGCTGTCGCCTTCGGCAAGCTCGATATGGGCGCTGATCTGGCATCCGCACGATTGGCGCGGTAGGAACTGCACCGGCGTGAAGATGATCTGCGGTTTGGCGGGGGCAGCCAGCTCGGCCAGGGCTTGCTGGGCGGCGGCAATGCCCAGTTGCTCGAAGCTTTGGCGAATGGTGGATAGCGACGGCTTCACCGACTGCGCGAGCGGCACGTCGTCAAACCCGATCACCGCCACGTCGCCGGGGACGCTGTAGCCCGCCTGCTGCAGCGCCTGCATGATGCCGAGCGCGTTCAAGTCGGTTGCCGCGACGATGGCGGTGCAGGGCATGCCCCGCTCGATCAGCGTTTGCACCGCGCGCTTGCCCGCTTCCATCGAGGTGTCGCTCGCAAATACCACGCGCTTGAGATCGAGCGCCTGCCCGCGCTGGGCGAGCGCGGCCTGGTAGCCCTCGTAGCGCTCCTGAATATCGCCAAGCTCGGTCCAGCCAACAAACGCGATCTGCTCATGGCCGTGCGCGGCCAGGTGCTGCATCGCTGCTTCAATACCGCCACTATTATCGGGCAGTACCGCCGAGCAGTGCAGCGGCGCGGTGCGCATGCCAATGGTAATGGTGGGCTTGCCCTGCCGCAGCAGAGCATTCGCATCGCCGCCGTTTGACATCACCAGCCAGGCATCGACCTGGTCGCGCGCGATCTGCGTTGCTGCAACCGATTCGGCGGTGCCCTGAATGACCAGCACATTGAGCTGGTGCTGGCGCGCAACCGCCTGCACTCCAAAGAGGACCGTGTTAAAGAAGTAGCCAAATGGAAAACGGGCTACTAGGCCCAGCGTTCGTGGCTGTGTCATCGAATTCACTCTTTCCTGGGGACGTGTTTGATTGCCTCGATTAGGAGCGGCAGGTGGCTCGATTTTTTTTATTATAAGTATTTTATGGGTGGCTGTATTACCAGAATTGGTTCCAATTCGTGAGCTAACGAGTGGCTGTGGTAGCAAGGTGTCGGGCTTTCTTCCGATTTGTTTTTGCGCAATCCAGCCGTGCGAGGGGATATAAGAGGAAAGAGATTCGGGGCGGTTGCCAATCGATATGCAACGGCCCCGAATATCACTAACCCTGTAAGTAATCAAACGGATGTGGTTCTACACACCGCATCCGGCATTCACAACAACCGGCGCAGCCTGGCTGCCATCGAACGTGTAGACTGTGGTGGCCGCGCCTTCGTAATAGGTTTCGTACAGAACCAGCTCCATGCGCCCGTCGCCATTCAGATCGAGCACGCCAGTAAGGTCGTGCTGGTTGGGCGCGTTGAATTCTTTCGCGGCCGGGTAATACTCGGCTGCAACGGGAATGGTTTGCTGGCTGCCGCCCTGATTTTTTACGATCACAACCAGCGAGTAGTCACCTGCGGCCGCGTCGGGGGAAGGGAATTCGCCGCCGTTTTGGTAGCGCGTGGCCGCGATCACCAGCTCCTCAGCGCCATCGCCCTCAAGATCGACGCGCAGCACGCGTTTGATGCGTATGTCGGGCGGCGCGATGCCATTGGCTTGAAGCAAAGCAGCGACCGCCTGCTGCGCTGCGGATGTGTTCGCGGGCAGCTCAGCCGGGGTGCGTGGCAGTGGATTCGAGCCACCTGTCAGCCCGATGGTACCGATCAGGGGTGTGGCTGAGTCAAGCTTCAGATTGAACAGGTCTGCGCAGGGTTCGGTGTTGCCTTCGGGGCGGCTACCAGTCGCAGTTCCGGCCGGGCTGCTATTGGCGAAGAGCTGGTAGCGCTCGCCGCCGTGCAATTGCCCCGCGACGGCTTTGGCGTCGAGCCACTGGCCGGCCTGCACGCCGCCCAGGAGCCAGCCATGTTCGGCGTCAACGATTGCCAAAAGCTGTGGCGCAGCTTCGCCGCCGCTAAACAAGCGCGCCCACGTCTGCGGCCCAACGATGCCATCGACCTCAAGCGCGCTGGCGGCCTGGAAGGCACGAACCGCCGCCTCGGTTTTTGGCCCAAATGCGCCGTCGGCCTCGCCCACTTCCGAAAACCCAAGCGCAAGCAGGCGCTGCTGCACGATCCGCACATCGTCGCCTTCCATGGGCGGGCTGGCGAGGCGGAGGGTGCGGCCAGTTG
>LJCR01001161.1 GCA_001399705.1 Kouleothrix aurantiaca | reverse complement strand
TCTGCGCGCCGGGCAAAATCGGCGGGAACGAGTGCGGGCACATAGCCGCGCCGCAGGGCGGAAAAGCCGCGCCGGCTGGCAAAATCGTCGTAGGCCGCGCGCGAGGTGACAAACTGCGCGGTGGGAAAATCGCGCAGGCCCGCGACATGGTCGGCATGAAAGTGCGACACGATGATTGTGCCAATGCCGGCCGGCGCAAGGCCGAATCGCGCGAGCTGCGCCGCCGCCGCAAGCTCGGGCCGCAGGCGCAGCGGCGTCATGCGGCGATACAAACGGAACGGCAGGTGCTCGGTTTCCGCAAGCATATGCGGCGCGTAGCCAGTGTCCCACAAGAGCCAGCCGCGCTGCGGGTGGTGTAAAAGCGCGACCAGGGCGTGGCACTCGATCGTGGTGCGCCGGCCGCCCTGGATCATCATCGATTCGCTGGCCAGGCAGTAGCCGGTATCGGGCACATGGCAGCGCAGGGGTGGTGGGTTCATAGGCGTTTGGGTTTACAGGTTGAAAGGTTGCAAGTTTGCACGTTGCAGGTTCGCGAACGACGACCGAAAGAATCAACCGCAAAGAGCGCAAAGGGCGCGAAAGGTTGCAAGTTCCAAGTTTGAACGTTGCCGGTTTGTGAATTGCAAGCCCAATCCCAAAACCCCAGACCCGAAACCCTCATGCGGCTGCAGTTTGCAGGTTGCTGGCCGACTGCATGCTGCCACCTGCCGACTGCATACTGCCACCTGCCGACTGCCTACTGTAAACTCAGCACTCAAAACTCGCGCAGCGTGCGCTCAACGCCTTCGGCAACGGAGATGCGCGGCTGGTAGCCCAGGTCGCGGCGCGCCCGGCTGATGTCGTAGGTTTGCGTGCGGCCAAGAATGGCGGTCGAATAGCGCGTCAGCATCGGCTCGTGGCCACGCACGTGCCCGCCCAGCTCCATCAGCGTCGCGGCGGCCAGCGCAGCCGGGAGCGGCACCGCCCGCAGGTTGGCTGGGATGCCCAGGCGGCGCAGCACCGTGCGGATCAGATCCCACAGCCGGATGTGCTCGCCATTGGTGATCGTGTAGGTGCCGCCGATCGCAGCCGGGCTGCGCAGCGCCAGAAGCACCGCGTCGGCTACATTTTCCACATAGGTCAGGTCCACCAGGTTCTGCCCGTCGCCAATCGGGCGCAGCCGGCCGGCCCGCGCGCCCTGCACAATGCGCGGCAGCAGCGCGCGGTCGCCTGGCCCGAAGATCGCTTTGGGGCGCAGAATGACGGCCTGCAAGCCTCGCGCACCATTCACCAGATCTTCGCCGAGCTTTTTCGAGCGCGAGTAGCGCGAGGCGAAGCGGCGCGGGTAGGGCGCGTCTTCCATCAGGTCGCGGTGGTCGCGCCCGGTGAAAATGACGCTGGGCGACGAGATGGAGACCAGCCGCGCGCCGCTGCGCTGGCAGCCCGAAACTACGGCGGCGGTGGCGCGCACATTCGCCTCGTAGAACTCATCCCACGCGCCCCAGGCGGTCGAAAGCGCGCCGGCGTGGCACACGGCCTCGGCGCTGGCGCATGCATCGGCGAGGGCGCTGGCATCGCGCATGTCGAGTGCGAGCGCGCGCGCGCCGGCCTGGAGCAGCGGCTGCGCGTCGCGGAAATCGCGCCCCAGCAGCGTCGGCGTGTCGCCATTCGCCAGCAGCGCGCGCGCGATGTGCCGCCCCAGAAAGCCAGTTCCGCCAGTGACAAGCACGCGCATGGCCTACGTGCTGCCGGTGCGGCGCGCAATCTCGGCGCGGGCTAGCGGCGCAATACGCGTGCCCAGCAGCTCGATCGCCCGCATCATAGCGCTATGCTCAATGCCGCCGAGCCCAAGCTGGAGCAGCAGCCGCTGGTGGCCGAACAGCTCGTGCTGGAACAGGATCTTTTCGGCGATCTCATCCGGCCCGCCGACAAAATCCGAGCCGCGCAGTGTGCGCGCCGCGTCGAACTGTGGGCGGCTCACCGGTGGCCAGCCGCGCTCGCGGCCGATCTTGTTCATCGCGGCAGCGTAGGATGGATAGTAGATCTCGGCGGCCTGATCGGCAGTGTCGGCAATAAAGCCGTGCGAGTTGATGCTGAGCGGCAGCAGGGCTGTGTGCCCGGCGCGCGCAGCCGACCCACGGTACAGGTCGGT
>LJCR01001159.1 GCA_001399705.1 Kouleothrix aurantiaca | reverse complement strand
CCGGGTAGGCATACCGGTGATCACCGCAACCCAGATGCTCGACTCGATGATCGGCAACCCGCGCCCTACCCGCGCCGAAGCCAGCGACGTGGCGAACGCCATTATCGACGGCACCGACGCCGTGATGCTCAGCGGCGAAACCGCCAACGGCCAGTTCCCGGTTGAGTCGGTGACAATGATGGCGCGCATCGCCGAAGTGGCCGAGGCCAGCGGCCGGCATGGCGACCATACCTCCACACCAACAATCTCGATCAAACGGCAGCCCAGCGTCTCGGAGGCGATCAGCGCGGCGGCCTGCGCGATTGTGCAGGCGCTGCCGGTGAGCGCGATTGTGGCCTTCACGATGAGCGGCAACTCTGCGCAGCTGGTGGCAAAAATGCGCCCGCTCACGCCGATCCTGGCATTCACCCCTTCCGAGGCAGTGTATCACCGCTTGAACCTGGTATGGGGCATTACACCGATTATGTGCGATTATGTCGATCGGCTGGACTCGCTCGGATCGCGCGTCAACGAGCTTTTGCTGAAGCGCGGTTTCGCCAAGCCCGGCGACGCCATTGTGATGACGGGCGGGCACCCGATTGCGGCGCGCGGCACCACCAATTTCGTCAAAGTGCTCCAGATCGAAGAGTAGATTTACGAGGTTCTCACGGCGCGCTCATTTTCTGCTTATGTTTTGGTGGTATCTTCAGTGTGCGGGCGAACAACCCTTTGTAGAACTGAAGAGGCACCGTTATGGCCGACATCGGGATTCCTGAGCTACTGATTGTGCTGGCGATTGTGATTATTCTGTTTGGCCCGGCGCGCCTGAGTGGTCTCGGAAGATCGCTCGGACAGTCAATTCGCTCATTCCGCCACGAAATCAACCGCAGCGACGAGCCGGTTTCTGAAACAAAAGAATAGCAGAATCCCTACGCCAGCGCGCAAACGCCACCTTCGTTTCAGCCGAAGGTGGCGTTTTTCTTGACAAATCGCCCGATCCGTTTAGGATACCCGTGCTGTTTTGATGGAGAAGAGGAAGAGGGTCATGCTCGCCCATCATTCTCATAGCGCACGCCCTGCCCGTGCGGCTGGTATAGCGCTTTTCGCGCTGCTGCTTGGCGTCTATGTGCTGGCGATGAGCGGCCACACCTACGCCTCGGACGAAGAAACAATGCTGGCGGTTGGCCAGTCGCTGCTGGCGCGCGGCAGCTTCGCCATTCCGCCCGATGAGCCGTTTCTGATGACTACCATCGGCGGCGTAGACGGCCAGCGCTACAGCCGCTACGGCCCGCTTCAGTCGGTGCTGGCGGTGCCATTCATTGCGGCGGGCAACGCGCTGGCGCTGCTGACCCCAGGCTACAACGAGCTGGTGATGCGCTTTGTGGTGCTGCTGCTGCCCGCCCTGGCCACTGCGGCGACGGCATGGCTGCTGGTGCTGTGGGTGGCAGAAATGGGGTTCGGCGCGCGCATTGGCGTGCTGCTTGGCCTGCTGTTTGGGCTCACCAGCCTGGGCTGGCCGCACGGCCGCACGTTTTTCGCCGAAACGCTGGCCACCCTTTTTCTGGTGCTGTGCGGCTACGGCCTGCGGCGTGAGTCGCGCCTGTGGTGGGCGATCGCTGGCGCGGCGGCGGTTGGCGCGCTGGCTACGAAAATCCAAACCGGGCTGGCGCTGCCGGTGCTGGCGCTCTACGCGCTGGCGGTGTGCTGGCGTGGCAGCTGGCCCGAATTTGCGCGTGCGCTGGGCGGGCGGCTGCTGTTTGGCCTGCTGGGCCTGGCATTGCCTCTGGCAGCGCTGCTCGGGTATAACGCGCTGCTGTTTGGCGCGCCAACGAACAGTGGCTATGGCTCGGTGGGCGCGCAGGCGGTGGCGCAGCACGGCAACTGGCGCACCGGCCTGTACGGCCTGACGGTCAGCAGCGGCAAGGGCTTGCTGATCTACTCGCCAAGCATTCTGCTCGGGCTGATCGGCCTGGGCGCGCGGCCGCGCCAGCAGTGGCGCGAATCGCTGCTGGCGGCGCTGATGCTTGTCAGCCACATCGCGTTCTACAGCAATGTGGGCTACTGGCACGGCGACGGCGCGTGGGGGCCACGCTATATGGTGTTCGTGGTGCCCTTCGCCTTTCTGCCGGCGGCGGGGCTGACGTTTCTGGCC
>LJCR01000116.1 GCA_001399705.1 Kouleothrix aurantiaca | reverse complement strand
CCAGGTCGCTACGCAGCGAGCAGCAAATGCAGCCGTTCGGCAGCTCGACGACATCCGCGCCGCGATTGTTCAGCAGCGCGCCGTCGATGCCAACCGCACCGAAGTCATTCACCAGCACCACCGTGCGCACATTCGGGTCGGCGGTGGCCAGCAGCCGGCGGACAAACGTGGTCTTGCCCGCGCCCAGAAACCCAGCGATCACCTCGACGCCAGCCGGCCGCAGCGTGGCGCGCGAGCGCAGGCCCCAATCCCAGATCTTGCTGGGGAAGGGCAGCACCAGCAGCCAGTGCTCAAGAATGGCCAACGCCATCAGGAAGCCCAGGAACGTGAAGCCAATCGCCTGAAAATCGCTTGCGCCAGCGGCGAATGCCCGCCCGAACAGCAGCGCCGTGATCACCGTCGAAACCGTGACCGAGATCGGGAAAAAGGCATTCATCGGCTTTTTGGTGAGGAAGCTGCGCAGGAACTGCAGGTGCTCGGGCAGGAATTCTTCGCTCAGGTTGCGCACGCCAAAGAACACGTTCAGCTTGGCGCTCTGGTGCATCCACCACATGATCAGGAAGGTCCATGTGCCGACCTGATTCGCGCCGCCCCAGGTGAGCGCCAGCACCGCCGCCGCCGCCGCAACCACCGCCAGCTCGTGGTAGAGGCTGGTCTGAATGGCGTGGCCGAAGTGCTTCAGGCCGCCGCAGCCATCGGGGCAGGGCGTGCGGCGCGGGCCAGTCACGTAGCCCATGTAGAAGCTCATTTCCTGCCAGCCCCACGCCAGCGTGCCCCACGTAAAGGCCAGGTACGCGCCCATCACGCTGGTGTCGTTGCGGGTGGCGGCCAGGCCCCACAGCGCGGCGAACATCAGCAGCGTGCCGCCGAGAAAGCTCCACTTAAACGTGCGGCGCGGCAGCCCGTCGAGGTAGATGATGACGCCGGTGCTGAACCACCACACAAACAGGGCAAACAGCATGGGGAAGAGGTGGAGTCGCATAACGTGTCCTTCTGAACAAGTGAAAGGGTGACACGATGACAAGATGACCGGGTGACAAGGTGATGCGCTACCGAGCATCTCATCGTGTCATCGTGTCATATTGTCAGTCTACCCACCAATGCTTGAAACAAGACGACGCGGTCGTGCCGGCACATAATGCCGCACCTGCGCGGCGATGATATCGCCGGTCATGCGCATCTGCGCCAGCCAGGGCATGGGCGCCATGTTCTTGTGCATATACGATTCGAAGGTCAGCCGCTGCACATCGCGGTTGCGGCACATGTCGGTGAACACTTCCATCTGGCGCTCGCCGCCGTAGCCCCATTTCTGAAGCCAGCGCAGGAAGCGGTACATCGTGCCGTAGTTCTTCCACCACGTGCGCTGGTAGCGCATCAGCTGCGCCGCGCTTGGGTTGGCGATGTTGTCGGCCAGCACCTCGGCGGCCAGCTTGGCGCTTTTCATCGCCCAGTAAATGCCCTCGCCCGAGGTGGCAACCACCAGGCCGGCCGCGTCGCCCACCAGCATGGCGCGGTCGAACGCCATTTGCGGGCGCGGGTGCATGGGCAGCGCGTGCGCTTCCTGCAGAATGATCTCGCCGCCGGCCAGTTCGGGCGCGATGCGCTGCTTGAGGTTTTCAAGGTGCTGGCGCGCGGCCTTGGTGTGGCCCTGGCCTGCGCCCATGCCCACCGCGACGTGATCCTTCTTGGGGAAGGCCCAGGCGTACAGGTCGGGGCTGACTTCCGCGCCCAGGTAGAGGTCGGCGGTGTCTTCCCAGCGCGCCATTTTGTCGGCGGGCAGGCGGATGCGCTCCTGAATGGCCACGCAGCGCGGCAGGTTTGGCAGGCCCAGCGCGCGCGCCGTAGGCGAGTACGCGCCATCCGCGCCGATCACGGCGGTGGTGCGCAGCGTGCGAACCTCGCCACTGGCCTTTTCGCGGTAGGTGCTGGTCACGCCTTTCGCGTCAACCGCCACGCTCAGCAGCTGGCCCTCGATCAGCGTCGCGCCGCGCTCGACCGCCCGGTTGCGCAGGAACTGGTCGAACTCTTCGCGGCAGCACATGGCGATGTAATCGTCGTCGCTGTGCGGGCGCGTGCCGATCACGTCGATGGCGACGGTGCGCTCGGAGGGCGAGTGCACCAGCGCATGATGCACTTTGCGCGAGATCAGGCGCTCGGGGATGTCGAACTCTTTGAAGGCGACGGGCGGCACCGCGCCGCCGCACGGCTTCACGCGCGCAAGGTCGCGTTCCAGCAGTACCACCGGCACGCCTGCCCGCACCAGCGTTTCGGCCGCCGTCGAGCCGCCCACCGACGCGCCAACCACGAGAACTTCATCCATAACGCCTCCATTTACGATTGGGAAGCCACAAATCGCAAATCGTAATTCGTAAATCTAAAATCGCAGATTACTGAACGCCAATCGCCGCCGCGAGCATGCCCCAGACAAACAGCGTTGTGCCGCTGGCGTTGTAGAAAATCGCCCGGCCGCGCGGATCCTGCATGAACTTGCGCTGGAGCGGCAGCTGCGCCACAAACAGCGCCGCGATAATTGCCGCAATCAGCCAGCGCTGCGACACGGCAAACAGCATAATCACAAACAGCTGGGCAACATTCATGGTTAGCACTGCCATCCAGGCCGCGCCCCACTCGCCCAGCATCACCGGGATGGTCTTGATCCCGCTGACGCGGTCGCCGTCCATGCTCTTGAAGTCGTTGATTGTCATAATGCCGTGCGCGCCAACCGAGTACAGCGCGGCAACAATCACCGCCGGCACGGTCAGGCGGCCAAACGCAAGCTGGCCAGCCAGCCAGGGCAGTGCCTCGTACGAAACCGCCACCAGGCCGTTGCCGATCCAGCCGTTGCGCTTGGCGCGGATCGGGTGCGCGCTGTAGACGACGGCCAGCACCATGCCGATGGCGGTGAGCAGGGCCACCTTTTCGCCCAGCGCCCAGGCGATACCCAGCGCCAGCACCGCCAGCACGCCAATCGTCACAAAGACCTGCGTGGCCGAAACCAGGCCCGATGGTATCAGGCGATCCGGCTCGTTCAGCGCATCCACCTCGCGGTCGCAGTAGTCGTTGATCACCTGCGAGAGCCCGCACAGAATCGGCCCGGCCAGCAGGATGCCCAGCGCCATGCGGCCCATGCTCGCCACCGACCAGCTGAGGCCCGCGCTGGCAATTGCGCCACACAAAAAGGCCCAGGCCGGCGCGAACCATGTCACAGGCTTCATCAGCGCGATCGAGCGCGCGAGCGGCGTGCTTGGCACGCGCGGCTTGACTAGCGGGGTAGGTAGTGGTTGCTCGGTCATAGCGCCATCCTATTCTTGCGGGTTGCAGGTTTGCAGGTTGCAGGTTTGCAGGCTTGCAAGTCGCAGGTTCTTCGTTCCGTAGTTCTCGGTTCCGCAGGTTTTCAGTAAATAATCTGATCGGCCGGAATATCCTGCAGGCCCTGCCACGGCGAAGCCGCCGCGTCGGGGCGCATTCGCGCCAGGCGCATGCGCGCCAGCAGCAGCAGCGCAACGAGCAAGCTGACCAGCGCCGCGCCATACACGGCAGTGTAGCCCAGCACCGCGCTGCCAAAACGCGCCGCCGCCAGGTCGCGCGCCAGGCCGCCGCCAACCGCGCCCAGGCCCTGCGCGAGCGACTGCATCACACCCCACAGGCCCAGAAACAGCCCGGCGTGGTTGCGGTCGGTCAGCGCCATCACCAGCGCCACGCTGCCAACAATAAAGAGGCCGCGCCCCATGCCGATCAGCCAGACGCCCGAGCGAAACGCGATCGCCAGCGCGGCATCGCTCGCCAGGCTAACGACCAGAAAGCCCAGCGCGCCAACCGCGCAGCCGAGCAGGATCGGCAGCGCGGGCGAGAACCCGCGCCACAGCAGCCAGCCCGCCGCCGGGATGGCCACCAGCATCGCCAGGCCCCACAGCGCGGTGAGCTGCGTGGTGGCGCTCACGCTCATGTGCAGCACCTGCGCGCCATACGGCTCGAGCAGCACGTCGTGCGATGCAAAGGCGGCCGCGCCAAGGAATAAGATCGCAAACAAGCCGCGCAGCAGCGGTTGCCCCGCCAGCAGGCGCAGCGACTGGCCGAGCGACATGCGCACGCGCGGCTCGGCGTCGGGCTGGTAGCCCACCACGCGGCCGTCGGGGCGCAGGCGCTCTTGCTTCCATAACGAAAGAAAGCTCAGGATCAGGAAGATCAGCGCCGAGCTTTTCAGGATGGCGATCATCTTCTCGTCGCTGTACTCGGCCAGCAGCCCGCCCAGCAGCACCGAGCTGACGATCGTGCCAAGCACCAGCATCATCCACAGCACCGCCAGCACGCGCCCGCGCTCGGCCGGCGGCGTCAGGTCGCTCACCAGCGCAAGGTAGGCCGTTTCGACGATGTTCACGCCAATGCCATAGGCCAGAAAGATCAGCAGGCAGATGATCAGCGCGGGCACAAACGGCAGCGTGCCCTGCCCGCTCAGCAGCAAGAGCGAGAAGGGCGTATTCGCCAGGCCGCCGAAAGTCAGGATCGCGCCCATCACAATGTAGGGCGTGCGCCAGCGGCCAGCTGCGCGCTGCTGGTCCGAGCGAAAGCCGATCAGCGCGCGCACCGGCGACACAAAGTAGTGGATGGCGATCAGCAAACCTACCAGCACCGCCGGGATGCGCAGGCTATCGATCAGCACACGGTTGAGCGTGCCCGTAATTGGCGCGAGTGTCAGGCCCATGCCGAACTGGAACAAACCCAGACGCAGCACACGCAACCAGAGCGCAGCGGTGCCGTGCCGTTCCAGCCAATCGCTGGCCGCCGCTTTGAGGCGTCCAAACGGCCGCAGCAGGGGCGCGAATACTCGTGGTCGTCTGCTCCTCACACTCGTCCTCGATAGTGCGTAATGCGTAGCGAGTAGCGCCACTGCGACTACCCGCTACGCACTCGCGTGCTCATCCGCTTCAGCAGCCTGCAAGGGCTACTGTGGCTTGTAGCCCAGCACCTCGGGTATTTGGCCGGGGTTGGCCGAGCCGGGCGGCAACTGCTGGCCGCGATGGCACATCCAGCACGAGGGAACCTTGTTGTTCATAATTGGCTTGTACGTCGCGTTGATATGCTGCGCCATCTTGAGCATAATCAGCGCGTGGGCTTTGGGCGGCTGCTCGTTGCCGGGGAAGTAGTTCGCGTTGTGGCAGAATGCGCAGCCATTGCCCAGCGCCTGCGTGAAGTGCGTCATGGTCTGCTGGTTGTACTGCACCGCCGCCAGGTCCGGGTCCTTCTTGCCCGTAATCAGCAGCAGATCCAGGTCGGCCGGCGATTCCAGCTTCAGCTGGAAGGTATCGGGCAGCGGGCTCTGATCGGCCGGGTAGTTGCTCAGCGCGCCCGAGTTGCCGCCGTTGAAGTTAACCGGCTTGCCATTGTGGCATGTTGCGCAGGTGACCTGCTTGCCGCCAACCGACGCCGGCAGCTGCGCCACAAAGTTCTGGTTCAAGTCCTGCGACATCAGCATCATCTGGCGGGCTTTGACCTTCTGCGGGTTGGTATCATCGGCAAAGTTGCCGTTGCTTAGCACATGGCAGTAGGTGCAATCGACTTTCAGGCCGCCAGCAACCATGTTGACCATATAGTTCGCAATCGCCGCCGTATCCATGCCTTTCAGAATCTGCACGTTCTGCGGCTGCGGGTGCTCGGTGATGTACTTACTCATCGCCGTGAGCGAGGCGGTCTGCAGGTAGGGCTTCGCTGGGTCGGCGGGGTCGGTGGAGTAATTTGTATAGTTGGGCGAATTGTTAGCCTGCGTGCGGAAACCGCTGAGCTGGCTGTTGATCCACGAAACCGTGCCAATTCCGCCGCCGACGAGCACCAGCGTCACCACCCCGAACACCAGAAAGAACAAGGTGCGCTCGCTAAACAGCGGTGCAGCATTGCGCTGGTTGTACATGGGCGTTCCTTCTTTGCCACGCTGCGGCGTGGGGTGGCACCGGGCGCACCACCACGCCGCAGATCACATTACCGCTGAATAAACTGCGACCAGTCGTAGTTCGGGTCGGGCGGGGCGACGATGTGGACCGACTGCGCCCAGCTGTACCAGTCCTTGATGACGGTGCCCGAAAGCAGCAGGCCGATCGCGCCGGCGACCACGCACAGGATGGCGAACCAGAATGCCCATACGTGGATGCTGGCCGCGTTGGCGTTGAAACCCATCGTCCAGCGCCAGAACAGCTGCGCCCGGTGCGTGCCCGGCCCCTCGATCTCGATCTCTTTCAGCTCCAGCTCCGCGCCGTAGCGCGCTGTGGCAACAATTGTCGCGCCGTGCATGCCCAGCAGCATGGTCGAACCGAGCAGGCCGAAGATTGAGATCATATGGAAGGGGTTATAGTAGAAGTTGCCATAGCGCACGCTGACGTTGTTGGTCCAGTCGAGCATCGCTTTCAGGCCGTGGCCCGGTGCTTCCGACCACGCACCCAGCAGCATTGGTCGCGCCAGGTAGATCGTAAAGTAGAGCACCAGCGCTGCCGAAAAGGCCCGCGCGAGGTTGCGATCCAGCCCGGTGGCGTTTGCGCGGCTGTACACGCGCGCCCACCACGCCAGCACGCTCAGGTGCAGGAAGAAGGTGGCCGCCAGCCAGTTGCCGCCATTGAACCAGCCCGGCCAGCGCAGGCCAAACGTCGCCGCCGGCGGATCAACCGAGAGATTCGGGAACTCGCGCAGGAACAGGATGAAGTTGTAGTGCACCTGCGCCGACGTAATGTACGAGATCAGGATGATGAACACCGTGGCGCTGAAGCACAGCAGTGCCGTCAGGCCCCAGATGCCCAGGTAGAACGGCCCAACCTGCCCGTTGCCAAACAGGTGGTCCATAATGCCGACGTGCGATTGCCGCGAGATGCCGAAGCTGGTTTCGGTGCCGGTGCCGGGCTGCTCCAGC
>LJCR01001160.1 GCA_001399705.1 Kouleothrix aurantiaca | reverse complement strand
GGCGATGGATGCGGCTGCGTGCATTGGCTGTGGCGCGTGCGTGGCGGCCTGCCCGAATGCCTCGGCCATGCTGTTCACTGCTGCAAAAGTCTCGCATCTGGGCGTGCTGCCGCAGGGCCAGACCGAGCGCTTCGAGCGCGTGATCAAAATGGTCGATACGATGGCCGAAGAAGGCTTCGGCGGCTGCACGAACATCGGCGAGTGCTCGGCGGTCTGCCCGAAAGAGATCAGCATGGACTTCATCGCCCAGATGAATCGCGACCTGCTGCGCGCCTCGCTGTTCAGCGGGCGCAAATCGCGCAACAAGGCGGGCGGCGCGGGCTAAAAACTCCTTCGGCAAAAAGAAGAAAAGAAGCGCGGGCGGCAGTGCTGCCCGCGCTTTGTTGTGCGAAATACAATACCATTCAAAAAGGCGGCCAGGAACAATTGCCGCGAAGACTCGAAGGCGCGAAGGGCATCAGGACGTCATGAAATCTTGGAGTCTTCGAGCCTTTGTGGCCATTTGAAAGGTATTGGTGCTAGAGGTGTGTTACTCGGCGCAGTTTGAAACGTTTATTGAATAGAGCAATTTTTGCGCTGCCTGCGCGCCACTGAATTCAGCCGAAAGGAGCCGCCGCTATGATCCAACCCATGAACCCCGAGGTCTACCAGCTTGGGACGCCCACCGCAACCTACCAGCCGAGCGCGCGCCGCCAGATAATCGGTAAAATCGCCGGCGTGGTGATGGCCGTGGCGGGTGTGGCGATCGTCTTTTTCGATATGGCGCAGTATCGCCCGTCGGGCTTTTTTGTGCTGGGCGGGCTGCTGCTCGCGCTGGGCATGTGGGCGTTCTGGGTGAACCACCGCAACACCGGCATGATGGTGCAGGTTTTCCCCGACGGGCTGGCCTCCACAGCGCGCGGCACCACCGAGATCGTGCGCTGGGACGACATCACCGAAGTGCTGCAGCAGGTGACCAAGCACTACACGAATGGCGTCTACACCGGCACCACGCACATCTACACCGTGCGGCGCGCCGGCAAGCCCGAGCTGAAGTTCAACGACGCCTTGCAGAATGTCGAGGCGCTGGGCAATACCATTCAGGAGCAAACTTACAAGCGCCTGCTGCTGCGCGCGATCGAGGCGTACAACGCCGGCGCGGTGCTGCATTTCGGCAAGCTGAGCGTCAGCAAGCAGGGCCTGAGCAATGGCAAGGAAACGCTGGCCTGGCCCGAGATCAAGGGCGTCAAGCTCGACAAGGGCGTGATTTCGGTGAGCAAAGAAGGCAAGTGGCTCAACTGGGCCAGCGTCACCGTCGCGCAGACGCCCAACATTTTTGTCTTCACCGCGCTGGTCGACGCGATTGCCGGCATCAAGTAGCGCTCTATTTCGCGCCAAAGCCCGGCGGCCGGCGCAGGTGGAAATCGGTGGCGTGCTGGTATGCGCCCGTTGCCGCGAGCAGTTTCGCTTCGCCAAACAGCTGGCCGGTGAACGTGATGCTGGTGGGCTGGCCCGCCGTGGTGAAGCCGTTGGGCAGCACTACCGCCGGGTGGCCGGTCAGGTTGGTGAGCAGCAGGTTGTCTTCGTCGAACGACGGCGCGACATACAGGTCCACGCTGCGCAGTTGCGCTTCCAGCGCCTGGAAGGCCAGCGTGCGCAGGCGATTGGCCTGGATGTACTCGACAGCCGGGATGAAGCGCGCGGCGCGCAGGCGGTTCGGCCAGGCGTCTTCGACCTGCCGCACCAGCTCGTCGTCGCGGTTGCTGCGCGTGAGTGTGTCGAAGGCAGCCGCCGCCTCGGCCATAAGAATGAATGCCATCGACTGAATTGGATAGTCGGGCAGGCTGATCGGCACCAGCTCCGCGCCGAGCTGCTCGAGCACCGCCAGCGTGCGCATGTCGTGCTCACGGTTCTCGTATGTTTCCGCAAAGGCGCTTTCAAGCATGCCAATGCGCACGCCATGGAGGCTCGCGCGGGGCTGCCAGCCGAACGGCGCGGCCACGGTGGTATCGCGCCCGTCGGGGCCGTAGATCGCATTAAACACCAGCGCGCAATCTTCCACTGAGCGGCAGATCGGCCCGAGCTTATCCATGCTCCAGCTCAGCGCCATCGCGCCGGCGCGGCTCACGCGGCCAAAGGTTGGGCGCAGACC
>LJCR01001157.1 GCA_001399705.1 Kouleothrix aurantiaca | reverse complement strand
CTATAATACAGCCGCTTTATCGCACCACACCGGGGCCGGCCCGCGCCGCCCGCGCAAAGGATAGAATCAATGTTCCGACGACTGTTTGGCCGCGGCCAGGATGCGCCGCGCAGTGAAGAAGAAGCTCAGCAGGAAGAACAGAAGATCGATCAGGCCACTGCCAAAGCGCGCAGCGGCCTGTTCGGCCAGATCTCCGGCCTGTTCGCGGTCGACGACCCGATCACCGAAGACTTCTGGGACGACCTGGAGGCTCTGCTTATTCAGGCCGACGTGGGCGTGGAAACCACGCAATACCTCGTCAACCGCACCAAGGACCGCTGCAACCGCAACGGCGTGAAGCGCGTGCGCGAGGCCAAAGGCATGCTCAAGGCCGAGATGGTGCGCGTGTTCCAGGATCAGGTGCGCGCGCCGGCGCAGGCCAAGCCCTACGTGCTGCTGGTGGTGGGCGTCAATGGCGCGGGCAAGACAACGCTTATCGCCAAGCTGGCGCACCGCCTGACCGTTCAGTACGGCAAAAGCGTGCTGCTGGCCGCCGCCGACACCTTTCGCGCCGCCGCCACCGAGCAGCTCGAAACCTGGGCCTCGCGCGCGGGCGTGCCGGTGATTACGCGCGGCCAGGGCGCCGACCCGGGCGCGGTGGTGTACGATGGCGTCGAGGCCGCGCTGGCGCAAAACGTCGATGTACTGATCATCGACACCGCCGGCCGCCTGCATGCCAAGGCCAACCTGATGCGCGAGCTGGAAAAGCTGCGCAATATCATCCGCCGCCACATCCCCGACGCGCCGCACGAGGTGCTGCTGGTGATCGACGCGACCACCGGCCAGAACGGCGTGCTGCAGGCGAAATCGCTTATGCAGGCGGTGGAAGTGACCGATGTGGCCGTGACCAAGCTCGACGGCACCGCCAAGGGCGGAATCGCCTTTGCGATTGCGCAGGATATCGAACGGCCGATCCGCTACATTGGCACCGGCGAGAAAATGACCGACCTGGCGATGTTCGACTCGCAGGCGTTTGTGGATTCGCTGCTGTCGTAATCAAACCGATGATACCAGTTACGCGGCCCGCGTTTTAGCCTTCGGCAGAGCGGTATTTTACGATTAAGGGGCGCCGATTTTGGCGCGGGGCGCCAAAATCGGCGCACAAAAAAGAGGGAATACCTTGCTGCCGCAGGCTAAAGGCCATGCTGTGTGGGTCACCGCATAACTCGTGTAAACGAAAGAAAACCGCTCTGCTGAGGGCAATGTGCCGGCTGCACAAGCCAAAGAACGCGTCCCTATTCAAACTCTGCAACCATACAGGAGGCCCCTTTGGGTATTGAATTTGCGACTTGCCCGGTGTGCAAGCAAAAGCTGGCGCTGCAAGGCTATGTGCTGGAAGGCAACGAGGTTGTGTGCGCGAACTGCGAAACCAACCTGCGCGTTGTCAAGCGCAGCCCGCTGCGCCTGGAGCAAATACCGATTGAAGACACCTACAACATCGACAGCCGCCCCGAATCGTATGGGTAGGCCAGCAGCAGTTTGGGCCGGCTGGCGCGCTGCTGCGCTGCTGGCGTGCTGCGCGCTGCTGCTCAGCGGCTGTATGCTGATGTCGGGCGCGCGCACGTCGTCGGATGTGCTCCCCGACGGCGGCAACATCAACGCGACGTTTGTTGGCGCCGATGGCCGCACCGAGCAGACACTCGACACCGGCACGCCAAAAACCAGCCTGAATGCGATCGCAATCGTACAGGCCGAGCGCGGCGAGCTGCAGCTCGAGCTGCTCAACGCCGACGGCAGCGTGGCGCTGGCCGTGAAGGGCCGCCCCGATGAGGCCGTCTCGCGCTCGGGCACCGTCACCACCGATGCCGACGGGCGGCTGCGCTACCGCATTTCAGCGACGGGCGCGCGCAACGGCAGCTACCAGGTATTCTTCCAGCGTGCCGCGCCATAAAGCCCGAGCCTCCCCGCGACAGCATTCTAGAACTAGGATAGCGACATGCCCCGCACAAACGACGACATTCGCGCCCTCGTTGGCGAGCAGCAGATCGAATTCATCAATCTCCAGTTCACCGATATTGTGGGCATGGTCAAGAACGTAACCATCCCGGCCGAACAGCTCGACGACTGCCTCGACCACGGGGTCTGGTTCGATG
>LJCR01001158.1 GCA_001399705.1 Kouleothrix aurantiaca | reverse complement strand
GGGCTGGCGCCGTGCCGCTGGGGCCTGTGGCGAGTGGCGCCCTGCTCTGGGTGAGCCAGCATACCGGCCATGTGAATCGTGTGGCATTTTCCCCCGACGGCAGCGTGCTGGCCAGCAGCCTGAATGATGCCACGGTTCGGCTGTGCGACTCACGGACCGGGAGGCAGCTCGAAACACTCGGGCATCCCGGGCCAGTACCTGCGATCGCCTGGAGCGCTGATGGGCGCATGCTCGCCAGCGGTGATGTGCAGGGCGATATTCGGCTGTGGAATGTGTGGAAGCACCGCCCGGCCACATGCGAGCAGGTGCTCACGGGGCATTCCAGCTGGATCGACGCGCTGGCCTTTGCGCCCGATAGCGGCACGCTGGCCAGCGCAAGCTGGGATGGCACGATCAAGCTCTGGAATACTTCAGCTGCGCTCGGTGCGGATGCAACCGGCGCTTATCTGCTTCAGACGCTGGCCGGGCATAGCGATCAGGTCAGTCGCGTCGTCTGGAGCCCCGACGGGCGCACGCTCGCAAGCAGCAGCCGCGACCAGACGATCCGGCTTTGGGATGCTGTGAGCGCTAGCGTTCGCGCGGTGCTGCAGGGGCATACTGCCGGGGCCAAAGGGCTGGCCTTCACGCCCGACAGCCGCAGCCTGCTGAGCGGTGGCGGGGATGGCGTGCTGCGAATGTGGGACAGCGTGAGCGGCGAGTGTACGCGGGTGATGCAGGGCTACGCCGCCTCGCTCGACGATGTCGACTGGAGTCCTGACGGCGCGCAGCTGGTGAGTGGTGGTACAGACACAGTAGTGACCGTCTACTCAATCGACCGCGCGACCGCGCCCCGCACAATGATCGGGCATGGCGGGCTCGTGATCGGGGTGGGGTGGAGCGCCGGCGGGCAATGGCTGGCCAGCAGCGAGTGGGACAACGCCATCCGGCTGTGGAGCCCGGCTTCTGGAGCCAGCATTGAGGTGGTGCAGCATCCCAGCGATCCCGAAAACTGCTTCTACGGTTTGGCGTGGAGCCCCGACGGGCAGCGGCTGGCGGCCGGAACCAACCGCCACGGCGTATTCGTCTGGGATGTGCGCGCATGCCCAGCCGTGGGCCATGCTTGAGTTCCCAACATGGATCCGGCACGTGGCGTGGAGCCCGGACGGGACGCAGGTTGCTGGCGGGGGCGACGATGGCACGGTGTACCTGTGGAACGCCATCAACGGCACATCTCTCTACCAGCTGCCCGGGCATCACAGCATGGTCACGCGGCTGGCGGGGGGCCCCGACGGGGCGCAGCTGGTTTCGGCTGGCGGAACCAGCGCGGGCGGAGAGCTGCTGGTATGGGATGTGCAGCGTGGCGAATGCGTGCATGCGATTACCGATCATCCTGGGATTGTCTATGCCGTCGCCTGGGGCGCGAGCGCGGAGGTGCTGATCAGCGGCGGCGCTGACGGCACGCTGCGCTGGTGGGACGCAGGCACGGGCGTGTGCATACGCGTGCACGAAGCGCACCAGGGGCGGGTGCAATCGCTCAGGCGCAGCCCGGATGGCCGGACGCTGGCGAGCTGCGGCGATGGGGGCGCGATCCGGATCTGGGATCTGCACAGTGGCGCGCTTCTTCAAACCATCAGGCGCGACCGGCCTTACGAGCGCTTGGATATCACTGGCACGGCTGGTATGAGTGATGCACAACGCGCATCGCTGATTGCCCTGGGCGCGCACGAAGAACTGGACGCCCAGGAGATAGATGCTGCAAACAGCACGCCATCGCGCGCCATCATATCCTATGGAGTGCACAAACAGCAGGCAGGTGGCGATCGGAATGAAGTGATCGGCTTGCCGATCCAGCCGACTAGCTTTGTCGGCCGGAACGACGAACTGGACGCAATTGAGCGGCTGCTGGCCGATCGTGCCTGTCGCCTCGTGACCTTGATCGGCCCGGGCGGTATTGGCAAAACGCGCCTGGCGCTTGCCGCTGCGGCCAGACATTCCGGCACGTTCGCCGACGGCGTCGCGTTTGTCCCGCTTGCATCCATTACCACGCCAGGCCAGATCGTCTTTGCAATTGGCGACGCCCTTGCGCTTGGCTTCGCCGGGCAGGCTGATCCCACTGCGCATCTTCTCGGTCATCTGCGTGCGCGGCACATGTT
>LJCR01001154.1 GCA_001399705.1 Kouleothrix aurantiaca | reverse complement strand
GTGGGGCGCGTGCTGCGCGCCGCAGCAGGAACCGGTGCCGGCGCGGCGAGCAGCGTATCGATCGCACCGATTGGCTGGCCATGCGCCTCAAGCGCAGCGCGCACATGGCCATACACCTCGGCATCCAACTCATCAAACGGCACAATCGCCAGCGGCAGCAAAAACTGCTCAAGCGCGCGCTGGTTCTGCGCCGGCTGGCTGCTTTTCGCCACGCCATATTCCAGCTCGGCAACCGTGAGCGACGACACACACACATTGTCGATTGTCTGCTCGGTGAGGCGTTGCAGCGCGTGCGGCGCGCGCCGACGAATGATCGCCACGCAGATATTCGTGTCAAGCATGTAGATCATTCGAACAGATCGTCGCGCGCCTGCGGGGCAGGCTGCTGCCGCTCGGCCATGAAGTCGTCGGAGAAAAGCTCCAGGCTGTCGAGCAGCGTCTGCCAGGAATCGTGCTCGGGGATGAGCACGACGGCGTTTCCAACGCGCTTCACATACACCTGCGTGCCGCGAAAGCGATATTCTTTGGGCAGGCGGATGGCCTGGCTTTTGCCATTCTGGAAGATTTTTGCGGTGTCCATTGCGCGGCCTTTCGTATATACCCGGAGTATATACTATCTGGCGCGGCCTGGCAAGGGCATCCGCGCTTCAAAAAACGCCTGCTCAAGCAGATTTTGGCCTGAGCAGGCAATAAGAAGATGTTACGGATGCGTTTTCGAAGGAAGCGTTTCTTATTTCAGCGGCACCGGCCCGCTCTTTAGCAAAGCGATGGTGTATGCAGCAGCGACATCGCAAGCATACTCGCGCCAATCATCGCCCTTGTGCTCGTCGGCTAGGTCGGAAACGCCGCGCACCATAAAGAAGCCGGGGTTTTGCGCCGATTGGAATGCCGCCGCAGCAGCGCCGCCAGCTTCCATCTCGATACCAACCAGCTTGGGCCAGTCGGATCGTAGTTTATCGAGCAACGCCTTGCGTGCCACAACCTTGTCGCCTGTCGCGACGGGGCCAACGACGCGCTTTGGCTGGCCCGGTTCGGGTCGCGATGCCACAATCTCGGGCCGCCAATCGCTGGCAGCCATATTCTGCGCTGCATCGAGCAGGCGCGGGTCGGCGCGGTGCCCACTGTAGCGAATGCTTTCGCCGTCGCTGGTGAGCTTCTGTAGTTCGTAATCAATCACCTGGCTGGAAAGCAACACATCGCCAACCTTTACGCCTTCGTCGCCAATGCCGCCAGCAATACCCACCATCAGCACATAGCGCGGCGACCAGCGGCGGATCGCGTCGCTGGTCGCCAGCGAGGCCTCGACACGGCCCATGCTAATGAGTGAAAGCACAGCAACGCCATATTCACCCTCGCTCCCGTCGGGAAAATTGACTGGAATACGCGCGAAACGGTATGTGCGAATATCAGCAGCGGAGGGCATGATACGCCGATTGCCGGGCAGGTGCGCCAGCATAGCGTCGCGTTCTTCCTCCAGCGCGGTGATGATTACGAAATCGGCTGTATCGGTTTGTATTTTGGCATCTTGATTGTTAGGCGGAGTCTGGGTTTGTGTCGAGGATTGCGACTCTTCTTCACCATCCTCTGGAAGATTTTTTACGTCCACACTATTACGAATAAGATATTCTTTAATTTTCCTTACTTGTGCTTGTGCTTCTTCGATCTCAGTATAAACAAAAGAGGGTGTATTTATGCCCATCTTGTTTTTCCGCTCGAGTTCAATACGTAATCGTCTGCGCAGAATATCAAGCAGGTTAAGCTGGCCGCGAATTGATTCTGGATCAGCCATGTGCGCACCTATTGCTATGCTCTATGAATTCCTCACTATTATAACGCACGCCGCAACGTTTTTCGGGTATCATTTGCCGATGAATGACAAAGATCGCAGTCGTTCATCCCTCGTCGCCCTTCGATACGCGCACAGCGCTACTCAGGACGCGGGCCGTCGTTCATTCATGGCCGTTCGTCCTTCGGCCTGCCCTGAGCTTGCCGAAGAGTCGTTCGTCCTTCGTCATTCGTCCTTCGTCGCACTCGCTACCCCGCCGTCGGCCGGCCATCGCGCCAGAGGCCGTAGGTGGCGATACCATACTCGCGCGGCAGGCCGAGGTCGGCGGGCGTGGGCTCGGCAATGATC
>LJCR01001156.1 GCA_001399705.1 Kouleothrix aurantiaca | reverse complement strand
GGCTGAGCGATGTGGCGGGCTTCCAGAGCCTGTTGCTGACGCCGCTGGTGGTGCAGGGCATGGTGGTGGGCGTGCTTATTTTTGGCAACTCCGCAGCAAATGCCTTCGCAGGCGTTAACGAGCCAACGTTGATGGCAACCGGGAACATGGCCGCAAGTGTGCTGTACAACGCGGTGCTGTTCGATCGCGTTCATAACGAAGCGAGCGAGCGCGAGGCCATTCTGAAGTCGATCGCCGATGGCGTGGTGGTATGCGATCAGCAGCGCAACATTATGCTGGTGAACCGCACCGCCGAACAGATGCTCAACCTGCGCGACTGGCATATTGTGCGCCGTAACTGGAACGCCATCCCGCTGGAGCGTGTGCCCGTCGCCAAAGATATGTTCGGCAACGATATTGCGAACCTTGAGCACTACCAGATCGGCGAGCGTGTGGTGAGCATCAGCAGCGCGCCGGTGATTGGCGAAGACGATAGCGTGCTGGGCGAAGTGATTATTTTGCACGACGTCTCGGCTGAAGCTGCCGTTGATCGCGCTAAGACGCGCTTTATCGAGCGTGTTTCGCACGAACTGCGCACGCCGCTCACGCCGATCTGCGGGCACACTGAGCTGCTGTTGCGCGGCTACCTCGGCCCGCTCAGCACCGAGCAGCGCGAAACACTTGAAGTGGTGCGCATGCGCGGCGAGCAGATGCGCGATCTGGTGAATAACTTCGTCATGATTGCCAGCATCGAGGCGAACACCCTGATCACTGAACCCGAACCGCAGGATGTGTGGGTTGCGGTGGAGAGCGCCCTGGCGCCGATGCGCAATGCCTTCCTGAAAAAGGGCCTGGATATTATTCTCGATATTCCCGACGCGCTGCCTGCCGTGCGCGCCGATCGCCAGCAGTTGCAGGTCATTCTGACCCAGCTGTTTGATAATGCGCGGCGCTATACACAGCAGGGCCGCGTGACAATCCACGCCAGCCACCAGGGCGAGTTCGTGCAGATTGATGTCACCGATACTGGGCCGGGCATTTCCGACGAAGAATTTTCGCAGCTCTTTACTCGCTTCCATCGCGTTGAGGGCAATACGTCGCCCGAGCGCGGTGGCGGCCTGGGTTTGGCAATTGTGCGTCAGCTTGTCGAACGGCAGGGCGGGCGTGCCTGGGCCGAAAGCACGCTTGGCGAAGGCAGCACCTTCAGCATTGCACTTTTGGTAGCACATGAACACGCAGACATCGTTGCCGAGCCAAACAACTCAGAACGATCAGCGTGACCCGTTGCGCTGGCTCATCCCAGCCGCGCTCCTGCTGCTGCTGTTAGCAATTTGCTGCGTCGGGCAAATTGTGATTGTCTTGCTGTCCCCACGCGATCAGGCTTCAAACCTGAATTTGCTTTCCAAGAAAATTGCCGATTATGCCCCGTGGGATCTCGATCTGCAACTGCCGCCGATCGCGCCCGAAGCCGCTGCCGCAGAAGCAAACGAACGTGCAACGGCGGCAATGCTTGCGACCCAAAGCCCAACACCGTTGATTGCCGCCAATGTGCCAACGGAAGAAGTCGTTGTGATCGCCCCGCCGGCAAATGCCCCAACCAACACCCCTGGTGTGGTTCAGCTTACACCCGAGCCTACTGTCACGCCGCGCCCTGTGGTTAGCGGCCCGACGAATACGCCAGTGATTGGCACAGCGCTACCAGATACGCCCGTGCCAGTGCTTCCTTCGGCTACGCCAACCGAGCGCACCGGCCCGGCAACGCAACAACCTACCCTAACGTCAACACAAAGCGTGCCGCCAACGCAGATTGTGTCGCCAACGCCAACCGTGCAGCCAACTATTCAGACTCCTTCGGCAACACCGCGCACGGCGACCAACACGCCGCGCACAGTGACGAATACGCCAACCGTCGTGATAAGCACGCTGGTTCCAAGCGCTACGCCAACCGCGCCGGTGAGTACGCCGACGGCAACGGAGCTTGTAGTGACGAATACGCCGTTCGTGCCGACGAACACGCCACGCCAGCCGACGAATACGCCGCGAACGCCGACGAATACGCCGCGCCCGCCAACCAGCACGCGCACGCCAAGCGATACGCCCACGCCAAGCGACACACCGACACCAAGCGATACACCAACGCCCAGCAACACGCGCC
>LJCR01001155.1 GCA_001399705.1 Kouleothrix aurantiaca | reverse complement strand
CATAGATAGCATAATCCCCTAAGTTCAGCACTGAATTTTGATTAATGATCAATACTTTCATTTCCACTCTCCCCTAAGTAGATATATCACACTACCTGTATAAAGAAAAAATATCAATCCCTCGATAAATACATATAACAACACAGCACCATATAAGCCAAAAATCGGAATAATCACAAAACCACCGATGACGCTTACAATAGTAACTATAGCCTGCAAACCAACGCGGAGTTTCTGTCGGTTAAGCGATAATATAACAGTAACACAAACGAAGCTGCCAGACTTTAAAAGAGGGACTAGGCTCATAACCTTTATAAGTGGCAATGCTGCAAGATAATCTACGCCAAATAACGTTCGGATAATCACCTCACCAAAAAACCACAATCCGATCAACACAATCAATCCATACAAAACAGCCCCAACTGCCATTACAAAAATCAGCTTTTGATATTTTTTCTTTTCCTGGGCAACTGAATTAAGTTGTGGCAATCCAACAAGAAATAGTAAACTTGGCACAACGAATGTCAAGCTTACGACATTTAAAGCAGGTTTCCAAAGACCAACAGCCTCTTTATCGACCATTCTCCCCAGTATAACCAAGCTCGATTGAGTATATGTATTTGATAGAATATCTGCAAAAACGAATAGCCAAGCACCTCGAACGATATAATTTAGCTCAAATTTATAACTAATCAAATCTCCTACCAAACTACGCAAAATTACAAATAGAAGCATCACAACTAAACCGCTACATATTGTTTGCAGGGCAAAAATAGAGAAAATATCTAACCCTGCCTTTTGCATAAACCATATTACCATAAGTATCGCTGATTGAGTAAAAACTTGAATTATTGCCACAATACCATTCTTATTAATAACACGCAATGCACTATAGAATGTACTCCCAAAGCTATCAAAAGCAATACCCAAAATACCAAGAATATAAATTGGCGTTTCAATATAATTATATAACCAAGCTATTGCAGTGACAGTAAAAAGAATGAGCAAGAAAAAAAGTTTAGCCCTCAGAACATATGAAATATTCCTCGCCAAACCACTCTTATCACGCCCTCCTTCGCTAAGAACCCAAACATCTAAACCAAATCCAAGCATACTAGCTATTAATCCCAACGTAGCAGTGATAGTAGCGTACTCACCATATATAATTCTACCCAACTGCCGAACCAATAATATTTGTATAATTCCTGATAGAAAATAAACTAAAAATGTGCCAGTAATTGCAGCAGAAACACCACGCAATAATGATCCAATAAGCGATCTTTGCTTATTTTCTTCCATAGCTTTAAGAATATGACGTTCAACTTTTCGGTAATAAATCATATTATTCACAAAATATTAGGTGTTAACAACAAAATTATCGAGGCTTATAAAAAATTGCTAGCAGAGCTCCCCCAAAAAATCCTTGCGCGAAAGCTTTAGCTCGGCGCATATAGAAATTCAGTGGCTTACGTATTGATGGACTTGACGAAACAGATGATATCTCTTGTTTAACTGTGTCAAAACGATGCCTGAAATAATTCCATGCATATCTGTCACCACATAAACAGAAATAAAAATATACTGCAATAGTGCCAACAGTACTAGCATTTTCTAAATCGGCACTTTCTTCCGAAGAAATCCATCGATCATGGAAAACCAGCACGCTTGGTGTATACTGTAAAAAAAGGGTTTTTCGTAGCAAACGATATTGAAACTCAGTATCTTCTCCAGAACGCAGCCAAGCACCTGCTCCAAGAATTTCTATAAAATTTCCATACTCATCAAAAATATCACGCCGGAATGCCATATTATTTCCAGAACCAAAATTTTCCACGGTCATTACAGGTTGATTATATCGAGCAGCTTGCAATTTATCAATGAGAGCGCTACAAAATAGTGGCCCAGGTTTGGAGGCGTATGTAATTTCACCAAAATATGTCTTGAAATAATGATATGTTATATCTGACATATCGCCTCCAGCAAGCACTCTTCCACAAATTCCCGAAATTTCATTATTGCTTTCAAAGGCATTGGCGATCTTTACCGCCCAATCAGAAGAAACTCTGCAATCGTCATCAGTAAAAGCAACTATATCACCAGTGGCCTTCGATATACCCTTGTTACGGGCTTTAGA
>LJCR01001153.1 GCA_001399705.1 Kouleothrix aurantiaca | reverse complement strand
CGACACCAACCATCAGGCCCAGGCCGCGCACATCGCCCAGCGCCGGGTTGCGGCTTTGCCCGCCGGCCAGCCCGCTGCGCAGCAGCGCGCCCATGCTGGCGGCATTCTCCACGAGTCGATCTTCCTGAATGGCCGCGATCGTCGCGACGCCAGCCGCGCAGGCCAGGGCGTTGCCGCCATAGGTGCCGCCGTGCGAGCCGGGGTGCCACTTGTCCATCAGCTCGCGCCGCGCCGCAATGCCCGAAAGCGGCAGGCCCGAGGCAATGCCCTTCGCCATCACCATGATGTCGGGCGTGACGCCAAACTGCTCGACGGCGAAAAAGGTGCCGGTGCGGCCAAAGCCGGTCTGCACCTCGTCGGCAATCAGCAGAATGCCGTGCTCGTCGCAGATTTCGCGCAGGCCTTGCAGGAACGAGGCTGGTGGCACGATATAGCCGCCCTCGCCCTGAATGGGCTCGACCAGCATGGCCGCGATGTCTTCGGGCACGGTTTCGGTTTGCAGCATGTGGCGCACCTGGCGCAGTGGGTCGCCGCAGCACTCGGCGGTGTTGGGCGCGGCAGCCGACATGGCGGCGGTGTTCTTGCCGGCGGCGCGGCCGACCGCGCACTGGTAGCAGTAGGCGAAGGGCGCGATATGCACGCCCGACGGCAGGGGTGCGTAGCCACCACGATATTTGCCCTTGCTGGTGGTGAGCGCCATCGCGCCGGCCGTGCGGCCGTGGAAGCCGCCGCCAAACACGATCACGTCGGTGCGGCCAGTGGCCTGGCGTGCCAGCTTGAGCGAGGCTTCAACTGCTTCGGCCCCGCTGTTGCTAAAGAAAAAGGTGTCGAGCGAGGGCGGCACCACCTCGCGCAGCGCCTCGACCAGCTCCAGCATCGGGCGATGGTAGACGATATTGGCCTGGCCGTGCAGCAAGAGGCCGGCCTGCTCGCGGATCGCCTCGACCACGCGCGGGTGGCAGTGGCCGGTGTTCGTCACGCCAATGCCGCAGGTGAAATCAAGGTAGCTGCGGCCGTCGGCAGCGTACAGGCATGCGCCTTCGCCGCGCTCGGCCAGAATGTCGGTGTAGCGCGCCCACACTGGCGAAAGATGCTGCTGTTGCTCGAGAAGCGTCATGGCTTGCTCCATTTCAAAAGCCGATATATCACGAGCGCTGATTTACTGTTGCTTCAGGCGCGCAAGGGCGGTGCGCGCTTCGCCGGCCCACTCGCCGTTGGCATTCTGCTCAAGGGCGGTTTCATACGACTGCACCGCCTCGGTGCGCTGCCCAAGCTGTTCTTCCGCCAGGCCCTGGTAAAAGCGCGCGTCGGCGAAATCGCCATTGCGGTTGGCAATCGCCGCCACAAACTCGGCGCGGGCGTCTTTGGTTTTGCCCTGCGCCAAGTACACGCGCCCAAGCCAGTAGTGCGCTTCGGAGAAATTATCCTGGAGATCGATTGCCGACTGCAGGTCGCTGGCCGCGCTGTCGAGGTTGCTGGCGCGCACATACAGCATGGCGCGCCGGTAGTAGGGTTCGGCCAGCTTGGTGCTGGTGTTAATGGCCTTGCTGTACGAGTTGAGCGCTGCATCGCGGCTGCCTTGCTGCTCGTACAGCTTGCCTTGCAGCAGCAGCGCTTCCGAGTAGGCTGGCTTGAGCTGAAGCGCCAGTGCGAGGTTTTCCTGCGCCAGGTCGGGCCGGCCGTCGGCGGCCTGCGCCTGCGCCAGCCCGAAGTAGGCTTCGGGGTAGCGGTTGTCGCGCAGCTTCAGCGCCACAACGTAGGCGTCGATCGCGGCGGGCGGGTTGGGCTGGCGGATGAGCGCCTCGCCGAGCCACAGGTGCGCCTCGGCCGACTCCGGGTCGGCGGCAATTGCGTCGTTGAAATGCGCCTGCGCCACCGTCCACTGCTCCTGCGCGCCGGCGGCGCGGCCCAGGCCAATATTCGCCGCCACGCGCTCGTCCTTGCTGATTGAGTCGAGCTGAAGCGCAGCATTGTAGCGGTCGCTCGCGCCCTTGGGGTTGCCGCTTTGCAGCGCGACATCGCCAAGGCCCACCAGCGCAGCGGCATAGTTGTTGCGCAGCTCAAGCGCGCGTAGTTCATCGGCCTGTGCTTCGGTAAACTTGTCCTGCTTTAAGTTGGCCTGCCCGCGCCCATGG
>LJCR01001152.1 GCA_001399705.1 Kouleothrix aurantiaca | reverse complement strand
CATTGCCCTGCCCCTGAAACATCGTCAGGCGTTTGCAAGGAGATTTTTCATGGTTCGCGATATTGAGGCCGAGCGCGCGGAAATACAGCGCAACCGGAAGGAAAACCCGCCCGCTCCATTCCAATCGATCAGCTGGCGGCGGCTGTTCGCCTACCTGCGGCCTTACACCGGGCGCATGGCCGTGGCCGTGCTGGCGCTGCTGCTTTCCAGCGGGCTGGGGCTGGCCTTCCCACTGGTGATCGTGCGCCTGCTCGAATCGGTAACGCAAAGCCAGAGCTATGGCCCGCTCAACACGCTGGCCGCCGCGCTGGTCGGCCTGTTCCTGCTGCAGGCGCTGTTCACCTTTGCGCAGTCGTACCTGCTCACCTACATTGGCGAGCATATTGTGTACGACCTGCGCGTGGCGCTGTACACGCACCTGCAGCGCCTCTCGCTCGATTTCTTCGCGGCGCGTCGCGTGGGTGAGCTGGTGTCACGCCTTTCGAGCGATGTCACGCAAATGCGCACGATGCTCACCACCAACATCACCTCGCTGCTCAGCCAGATCATCACGCTGGTGGGCGCGGTCGTGATCATTCTGTCGCTCAACACCAGCCTGACGCTGCTGATCGCGGGGCTAGTGCCGGTGCTGCTGCTGGTGGCGTTCACCTTTGGCCGCCGTCTGCAGGGAATGAGCGTGCGCGTGCAGGACGACCTGGCGAGCTCAACGGTGATGGCCGAAGAA
The DNA here is from genome assembly GCA_001399705.1 of Kouleothrix aurantiaca. GTDB lineage: Bacteria > Chloroflexota > Chloroflexia > Chloroflexales > Roseiflexaceae > Kouleothrix > Kouleothrix aurantiaca. The sequence continues at coordinate 1,412 of LJCR01001152.1, read as the reverse complement.
GGCTTGCAGGGCGTGCGGATTGTCAAGAGTTTTGGGCGCGAGAACTACGAAACCAGCCGCTACAAGGCCGCCATGCAGCGCACCTTCCGCTCGTCGCTGAGCGTGGCGCTGTTCAACTCGATCTTTATGGCGGTGATGATGTTTCTCGGCTTTGGCGCAATAGCCGCGCTGGTGTGGTACGGCGGGCGCGAGGTGATTGCCGACCGCCTATCGCTGGCGATGATCACCGGCTTTTTGATTTACGGCGTGACGATTGCAATGACGCTTGGTGGCCTCGGCGGCCTGTACGCGCAGCTGCGCATGGCGGTGGGCGGCATTCAGCGCGTCTTCGAGCTGCTCGACACCGGGCCCACGGTTCAGGATGCGTCAGCCGCCGCCGCGCTGCCGCCCGCCGAGGGGCGCATCAGCTTTGAAGACGTGTGGTTCAGCTACGAGGATGGCGCGCCGGTGCTGCAGGGTGTTTCGCTCGAACTGCGCGCCGGCGAGATCGTGGCGCTGGTTGGGCCAAGCGGAGCGGGCAAAAGCACGCTGCTCAACCTCATTCCGCGTTTCTACGACCCGGCCGGCGGGCGCGTGCGCATCGACGGGCGCGACCTGCGCGGCGTGACGCAGGCGAGTTTGCGCGCCCAAATGGCGATTGTGCCACAGGATACGATGCTGTTTGGCGGCAGCATTCGCGAAAACATTCTGTATGGCCGGCTCGATGCCAGCGAGGCCGAGGTGCAAGCCGCCGCGCGGGCCGCCAACGCCCACGATTTTATCATGGCGCTGCCGCAGGGGTACGACACGCTGGTGGGCGAGCGTGGCACCAAGCTCAGCGGCGGCCAGCGCCAGCGCGTCGCGATTGCCCGCGCAATCTTGAAGGACCCGCGCATTCTGCTGCTGGACGAGGCCACCAGCGCGCTCGATAACCAGTCGGAGGGGCTGGTGCAAGAAGCGCTGAATCGCCTGATGCAGGGCCGCACGACCCTGATCATCGCGCACCGGCTCAGCACGATTAAGGTCGCGCACCGCATCGCCGTCATGGACGAGGGCAGGATTGTCGAGCTTGGCACGCACGACGAGCTGATGCAGCAGAATGGGCTGTATGCGCGGCTGTATGCGATGCAGTTCAAGGAAACACTGCAGGCTGAAGCAGTTTTATAAGCGTTTTTCTGCTCGGGGCGCTTCGCCCCCGTGCCCCGATTGAAAGTCCTACTCTTTTTGCTCGGGGCGCTTCGCCCCCGTGCCCCGATTGAAAGTCCTACTCTTTTTGCTCGGGGCGCTTCGCCCCCGTGCCCCATGCGCATCAAGTAAAAAGTTAAGGAAGCTCTGTGGCATCATGGTGCTGTAAGACAACCAGAAGATACAGGAGCTTCCCATGAGTACGATACCACAGGTTTCTCAAGCCATGCACGACCTTTTGCTCACCG
>LJCR01001151.1 GCA_001399705.1 Kouleothrix aurantiaca | reverse complement strand
GCGCCCGCCCGCCATCGCCGCAATTGCCGCGCTACAGCCCACCAGAAACTGCCGTCGTGATGTCACGGGTATGCTCCTTCTTACGCAGGTTTCCTTGACGCAGGTTTCTTTTTCGCAGGTTTCAGGAGTCAGAAGTCAGAAGTCAGCCTGAGTCATTCAACACTCAACATTCAACATTCAACACTCAGCACTCGGCTAGCGCAATTGAAACTCCGGCGTCATCACCAGCAGCTGCACCATCGACTCAAGCCGCTCAGTGATCAGCGCAGCAGTGTTGGGCTCGCCATTCATTGGCTTGGGTGGCTGGTTCGGGTCGCCGCCCTGCGCGGTTTGTGCCAGGAAGTTGATCAGCGCGCTGCGCGTGGCGGCGGGCAGGCTATAGCCGCACAGCCGGCCAATCCAGTAATCGGCAATCCTGATGCAGCTGCCGCCCGGCACCGCCGCGTCGGTCTGCGCGCGAATGTTCACCGCCACGTTGCCGCCCCACGACTGGCGCAGCGTGTAGGGCCGGTTCCAGCGCCGCAGCATGCCGTTGGTGTTTGCCCAGTAGGCGGTGGTGTCGGGGTGGCCGGTTGGCGTCGGCCACTCGAACAGGCGCTGGCCGGCCGCGCTGAAGCTCCACAGCAGCGACGACCAGTAGTCGCCGGCGTTTGGGTCGGCCAGCAGCTCATCCACCGGCAGCTCCGCGCCAATCCCGCGCAGGAACGAGACGATCAGCTCAAACGGGCGCTTGAGCTTCTGGCCCCATGTGCTGCGGAACTCATCGGAAAGCAGGATCGTGCGTAGCACCCGCTTGATCTGGTCGGGCGCGCTGATATTCGCCATCCATGTCGCCGTCGCCGCCTCAACCAGCTCGGTCGAGGGCGTGTCGCTCACCAGGCGGCGGCACAGCTTCGTACACAGGTGGCGGGCGGTGCCCGGGTGGCTGCACAGCAGGTCGAACAGGTGCCGTGCGTCGGCAATGCCCTGATTGTAGGGGAACTGCACGCCCAGCACGATCTTCAGCGCGTTGTCGTGCCAGTCGTTGTAAAACAGAAAGGTGCCGTCGTTGGGCGTGGGGTGCTCCCACTGGCCGTTGTTCAGCGTCCAGCCGCTCAGGCAGCGCGCGGCCTCGTACACGTCGCGGTCGATATAGCCGCGCACGTAGGTCTTGCCGTTGTAGGTGATCGTGCCCACGCTGCCGCGATCATCATAGAACTTCAGGTAGTTGTCCGAGCCAAGCGTGTGCAGCTCGAACAGTTCGCGGGCGTAGTTTTCGTTGCCGCCCTCGCCGCCGCCGGCCTTGTTGCTGACGTTGTCGAGGTAGTACATCATGCCCACGCTCTTGGCGATTTCTTCCAGAAACGTGCGGAAATTGCCCATGCTGTGCGTGCGAACGATGCGGTCGTAGATCGGGAAGGTCGCGGCGATGGCCGAGTCGGAGTTGACGTTCACATTGAAGTGGTTGTGCCAGAAGTCGGCCAGCACTTCGGCGAGCTGGCGCTTGCTGTACACCGCGCGCAGCCAGGTTGCCACGCGCACTTCCTCGAACGGGCGCATGCGCTCGGCCCAGGCCTGGAAGGGCGCAGCGCCCCGCGCGCGCGGCCACAGCGCCGCAATGCCCTGCCCAAGTGTGCCAAGCGGCGCGGCCTCGTTGCGGGCCGGGTAGCTTTTGGCCGGGTCGGCGTCGGTGTGCGCGTCGTACTGGATTTTCAGGCGCGCGCTGGTGATTTTCGCGTCGCACAGGCTATCGTCGATCGCCGCGGGGCTGAGCTGCTGCTCAAGGTAGGCTTGCAGGCGCGCGGCGTCGGTTCCGCCCAGCGCATTGAAGGCAGCCACGTCGCCAGCGCGCGGGCCAAAGCCCATGCGGTTGAGCGCGATCACGGCGGCCGGCGGCAGCGTGACGCTCGCCGGCATGGATCCAAGCAATGGTGGGGCAGCCAGCGCGCCCGCTGTTGCACCACCAAACGTGGCGACAGCGCCGGCCGCGCCCAGGGCGGTGGTGGTGGCGAGAAAATGTCGTCGTGTCAGGGCCATTTCCCCCTTCTCCTCCCTCGGTTAAAACAACGTCAAAAGCAGTCTAGAAGGAGGCCCGAAGAGTCGCAATAGCACCAGGGTACTAGAGGCAGGCCGGACCAACGATGACCTGTCGTGGGC
>LJCR01001150.1 GCA_001399705.1 Kouleothrix aurantiaca | reverse complement strand
TCCCATCCCCATCCCCCATCCCCTCCGCAGCTACGCCCCGCGCGCCAGGCGCACGCGCTTGTACGGGTTGGGCGACACGCGCAGGCGCAGCACCAGCGCGGCGGCCTCCCACACAATCTGCTGCGACATCTTCGACTGCCCGGCCACGCGGTCGGGGAAGACGATCGGGATTTCGTGGATGCGGAAGCCGGCCTGGTGGCAGCGGTAGTTCATTTCGACCTGAAAGCCGTAGCCGTTGGCGTTGATCGCCGCCAGATCGAGCTGCTGGAGCACGCTGGCGCGGAAGCACTTGTAGCCGCCAGTCACGTCGCGGATCGGCAGGCCCAGCAGCGTGCGCGCATACCAGCTCCCGCCCCGGCTGATCAGCTGGCGCAGCCGCGACCAGTTTTCGACGCGGCCGCCCGGCACGTTGCGCGAGCCAAGCGCCACGTCGGCGGCGCGCTCGGCCACGGCCAGCAGCACCGGCAGGTAGCCCGGCTGGTGCGAGAAATCGGCGTCCATTTCGCACATGTACTGGTAGCCCTGGCGCAAGCCTTCGCGAAAGCCGGCCACGTAGGCGGTGCCGAGGCCCAGCTTGCCGCTGCGGCGCAGCAACTGCACGCGCGAGTTGTGTGCGGCCAGCGCCGCCACCATGTCGCCGGTGCCGTCGGGCGAGCCATCGTCGACCACCAGCACATCGAACTGCGGGCCTTGCTCAAGCACAGCCGCGATCAGGCGCGTGATGTTCTCGGCCTCGTTGTAGGTTGGTACCACCACCAGGCAGTGGCGCTGCGATTCATCCGGCGCGGCTGGCGCGGCGGGCGCGTCGTCGCCGTGGGTCGGCAGTGTTGTCATGTCTTCTCCTCTGGGTTTGCGGCCCGCCGCAGCCTGGTCGCGCACGCCAGCACGCGCCGGCGTGGCCGCGAGTGACCAAGCGTGCCGGCACTGGCGCGTTTCAACCATCACTCTCAACGTGGGGTGGCTGAAGCATAGCCGGGCGAGCGCGGGGCGAGATTATTCGAAACTTAAAGCGTGACTAACACATGCTGACAATTCGTTCATTCGGGGGCAACTTTTTAAACAGAACTTCATCTCGAGCTGTGGGAACAGCGCAAGCCCAGCATTCGCCAATGCAGGCTCGAATGGCCGCGTATGGTATTATTGCCGGGCGAAATTGGCCGCCGCGCCGGCCATGCGAGGTGAGTTTGGAGGGACAGAATGCCATCTATCGATACACTGCTGCGGCCCGATATTGCCGCGCTGGAAGCATACACGCCGGTTGCGCCGATCGAAGTGCTGGCCAGGCAGCTTGGCCTGCCCGTTGAGCAGATTCTCAAGCTCGACGCCAACGAAAGCCCGTACGGGCCATCGCCGCGCGCCGCCGCCGCGATCGACGCGCTGGGTGGCGGCCAGCCCTCGCCCGCGACGCTGCAGTTCCTCGAGCCGCTCGCGCTGGCGATCTACCCCGACCCCACGCACGCTTTCCTGCGCGAGCAGCTGAGCGCCTACACCGGCCAGCCCGCCAGCCGCATCCTGTGCTCGTCGGGCTCGGGCGAGCTGATCGACCTGCTGATGCGCGCGTTCATCCAGCCCGGCGACGTGATCATCGACTGCCCGCCAACCTTTGGCATGTACTCGTTCGATGGCGGGCTGCACGCCGCGCGGATCGTGAATGTCGAGCGCGACGCTGATTTCAACCTCGACGCCGAAGCCGTAGCTGAAGCGGTGCTGGCGCACAAGGCCAAGCTGCTGTTCCTGACCGTGCCGAACAACCCGACCGGCAACCCCATGCCGCGCGCCGACATCGAGCGCCTGCTGGAATTGCCGACCATGGTGGTTGTGGACGAGGCCTATGTTGAGTTTGCCGGCGCGAGCGTGGCCGATCTGGTGGGCCAGTACCCGAACCTGGCCGTGCTGCGGACCTTCAGCAAGTGGGCCGGGCTGGCCGGCCTGCGCATCGGCTACGGCATGTTTCATGAAGACCTGATTCAGCACCTGTGGAAGATCAAGCAGCCCTACAACATCAACGTGGCCGCGCAGGCCGCCGCGCTGGCCTCGCTCGCGGCTGCTGACTACCTGATGGAGAAGGTGCGCGAAACGGTGAGCGAGCGCGAGCGCGTCCGTGCGCGGCTGAACGCCATGCCGCGGCTGCACGCCTACCC
>LJCR01000115.1 GCA_001399705.1 Kouleothrix aurantiaca | reverse complement strand
ATACCGGTGTGCTGGCCGAAGCGCGTCGCGAGCTGATCGAGCGCGGTTGCGAGATCGGGATCGGTCGAGGTAAACGGCATGAAAATAGTTCGCCGCAGATCTTCGACGCTCTGCTCGGTTGCACGCGTTTTGATCAGCTGCAAAGCCAGCGGTGCATCGTCGAGCAGCCGATCGCGCATGCGTGGCGGCACGCGCCCACCACTTGCAAAGCGCGGCGGCTCGGCGTTCAGCGTGCGCTCAAGCCGCGGGGCCGGCACCTGAGACGTGTGCGAGTGCTGGCGCTGGATAAGCTGGCGCGCGGTTTCAACCAGCCAGGGCAGCACAAACGCAAACGCAATCGGCGCGACCAGTAGCAGCACCAGGCGCAGCCAGCCATACTCGGCCAGCGCCGCGGCGGGAGGAAGATCGACGGCCCAGAGAATGATTGCCGCCAGCGACACAAAGCTCAGGCTCGACATCACCCAGCCGCGCAGACCGTCGAGCAAGCCCGGCAACACCAGGCTGCTGTAGGCATACAGCACAAACGGGCTTGCCCACCCACCGCTCGAAGCCACAACTGCCAGCGTGTACAGGATATCACTGCCCAGTATCAGAGGGTTGCGCTGCGCCTTGCTGGTGAACTGCCGGGCCGCAACCGTGTAGCCAAGGTTCACGGCTGCCGTCACGCCCAGAAGAATGGCATAGGAGAACAGGCGGCCCTGGTACAGCAACACCAGCGCGGTGAGTGCCCAGGCCAGCCAGCGATAGCTCACAAATATCACGTGGTCGGCTAACCACGGCTTCGAACGATTCCCGCGCACGCCTCACCTCTGCGGGATAACAGCGACCATGGAAGGCCCAGCCCGCATTGTAGTGCGGGTGGCGGGCTCATGGAACGCGCGGCCAGAATGCGGCCGTGTGCTGCTGGAGTAAATCGACTATAGTGTAGCAGAAAGCCCGACCATCGGCAAGGAATTTTGGCGGCTTTTAGGCCGCGCATGGAAGCGCAGTAGTACGCCAAACATACGGCGGGGCGTGAGCACCTTGCCCACGCCCCGCCCGCGGATCGCGCATTTTGGCTGCCCTAGTAGTTATTCAGCCGGTCGTCCATGCGCTGTTTACGCTCAGCAGCCGTGTTGGCGGCCGCCTCGGTAGCGGCACGTTCTTTTGCGGCGTGCTCCTCGCGGCCTTCGGGCGTAATCGCCAGGCGCGAGCCAACGTCGCTAAGCCCTTCCGCCGCGCGGTCGCGCGCTGAAGCCAGCTGGCGGCGACCAACTGCAGCGCCGCTGCGCATGCCATTCCACGCCATCACAATCAGGTCCATGACAATGACGCCCAGCACGTTAAAGATCGCCTGGTAGGGCGACCAGGCCAGCTCGATCGACACCGGGTGCAACGCCGACGAAAAGATCGGCGAGGTCACCAGTTCCAGCACCAGCGCGATCAGGTAGGCGGCGATCAGCGCGCGGCGCAGGCGCTTCCATCCCAGCACTGTGATGAACTGCGGTATCGCCGGCGCAAAATAGCGAATGATCACATTCACCAGCGCCAGGCCAAAGCCGATCAGGATATGCGTGATGGCCTGATTGAGAAGATCGTAGGTCGATTCCATCATGTTTCAGGCGCTATGCCTGCCTCCTTGTGCGCGGGTGTGGGGCGCCGCGCCGCCTGCGTGCCGCCCGGCCGGCTCCATGTCATCCGGCGACGGGTCGTGCAACAAATCCCTGGATCATGTACGGAAATGTCGCCGCCAGGTAGCGCCGCTTGGCGTCGCTGTAGCGCTCCCATTCCGCGCCGATGATGCGGCGGTGGTGAAACGCCATGGTGGCGTGGGCAAAGCGCACAAAGCGCGCGATCAGGTGCCCCAGCACTTCGGCGTCGCGGGCGGGGGTTGCCAGCGCCCAGCGCGCCTCAACCGAAAGCCGCGCGGGGTCGAACGCGCCGGCCGGCAGATGTTTCTGCAAGGCATCCAGCTCCCAGTACAGCGGCGGCAGCGCGCCTCGCACGGATGGGTTCGCCGCAAGCTGCCGCCGGCGCGCCGTCGCGTCGCGTGCAGGTGCCGACTCGCCCACCGCCAGCAGCGCCTCGATTTCCAGCTCGGCCAGGCGCTTGGGCAGCAGGGTCGGCACGGTGGCGTAGTGCACAAAGCCGCGCTGCATCAGCAGGTCGATCACGTGCGGGTCGTCGATTTCCAGGGCAACGACGTTCGCGCCCGGCGCAAAGCGACCCACACGTGTGGCAATTAGGATGGTTTCGCCCGGCGCCCCGGCTGGTGGGCGCAGCACATAGGTGGTGCCGGCGACCTCGGCCCACAGCGAGCCAACGGGCAATTGCAGCGCCGGCGGCAGCACGCGCTGGCGCGGATCGCCCACCTCGGCGGCCAGCACCATCATCTGGTCGATGTAGCGCTCGTCGAGCAGGCGCGCTTTTTCGGCCAGGCCCGCGCCAAGCTGCAGCAGCCTGGCCGATTGCCTGAGCGTGCCGCGCGGCGTGTCGATCTCGGGCGTGACGGCGTGGATGCCCAGCACATCGGCGGCGGTGCGGCAGAAGGCCACGCCGCTATCGAGCTCAACCACCACCGGCTCATACTCCACCAGGCTCAGCAGCGTCGCCCGCGCGTCGAGGTACACGCTCTCAATCGCGTCGGCCTCGTACGAGAAGCGGCGGCGCACCAGCGGGGCCGACACCTGATCGGGCGACAGGATGATCGCGTAGCGCAGCGCGTCGCCGCCCAGGTAGTCTTCCCCGAGCTTCGCCGCAAGCTGCGGGCTCCAGCCCATACGATCGACCGCAAACTCGCTCAGGGTGCAATCGAGCTGCGTGCAGTGTTTCAGGGCCTGGGCGTAGCGCTCGGCCAGATGGTTTTTTACCGGAAAAAGCGGGCCATCCCAGGGTAATCGGCTCATAGCACATACCGCTTCAATCTATCGTCTTGCCATCGGAACGTACAGCAACTTGGCGGGCGGCACCGCTTCGTAGGCGCCAATGTCACACAGCACCGAGCCGTTTGCGTCGCCGTCGCGCGGGCGGGCGACGCCGCGCTGATCGGTTGCCGGGCAGCCGGCGTTTGCGCCGCCGTCGATGGCTGGGCTGCCGGCCAGCAGGGCGCGCGTGGGCGAAAAGCCGCCGTTCTGCCCTAACGGGCCAAGCAGCGGGTTGGCGTTCAGTGTGTCGCCCGTGCCAACCAGCCCGCAGAAGCTGCCATTTTCCAGGTTATGACCCTGCGAAACGAACGCATCATCCTTTTCGCAGTTATTCGCCGGTGTGCTGCTGGCAAGGATGGTATTCTGCAGGCGCACCGTGCTGCTCGACGCAGCGATTGCGGCACCCTTGCTCGACGTATTGTCGCTGATCGTGACGTTCGTCAGCCGCACGTCGGACAGGCCGCTCGCAATGCCGCCACCGAAGCTGCTGCCGGTGTTGCCGCTAATCGTCGTGTTCGTGACGGTCAGCACCACGGTCGGGCTACTTTCAAAAAAGGAATCAATGCCACCGCCGCGCAGTGCCGTGTTGCTGATGATTGCGGTACGTTCGATCGTTGCCAGCCCGGTATTCGTAATGCCGCCGCCGCCATTCGCCGATGTGTTGCTGCTCACGATCGAGTCCGTCATGGTCAGCACGCCGGTGCTGTAAATGCCCGCGCCGCCATTATTAGTGGAGGTGTCGGAAATCACATTTGAGCTGACAATCGCATACGCCATAGTCAGCTTGCCGCGATTGAACACACCGCCGCCATTAAACTGCGCTTCGTTGCCGCTAATCGTTACATGCGACATGGTTATCTTGCCGCTTGGCAGGTTCCACACACCGCCGCCGCTCGGCAAATTACCCCGGTTATTGCTGATCGTTACGTTTGCCGCATCGATCGTGCCGAAGTTCAAAATGCCACGCAAACTGTTCTTAATGCTCATATCGCGCAGTATGACGCTTGCTGCACTCTCAACATAAATTCCAGTGCTGTGCTGCAGGCTGATACCCGACACTGTTTCCGTTTTTGCCAGATACATGCTGCCGTCAAGAATAGTTGTTGCCTCACCCGCGCCGGCAAATGTTAAACTTTTGCCTGTGGTATCAACACTTTCTGTATAGGTGCCGGCCGAAATATGAATTGTATCGCCCGAAGCGGCTTTGTCGACCGCGCCGCCGATTGTTTTGCACGGCTCCGTCGCCAGCTGGCACGAATTCGTGTCAGCGCCATTGGGCGCGACATACCAGGGGCCAGCTGCCCGCGCGAATCCTCCCGTCGCCAAAACCAGCCCAAAAATTGCCAGCACACAAGCTGAACGTTTCACCGTTGAAACTCCTTCCCAAACACGCAGCGGAACCTCCCCACTTCCGCTTCGCAATGGTGCTTATTGCCCATTCTCGCGGCGGGCCAGCAGGTCGCGCGCGGCGATCTGCGCCTCCAGGTCGGCGGCCACGCGCTCGGCGCGCTGCACGCGCGCATCGTCGGCGTAGCGCTGCTCGGAGGAAAAATACTGCTCCAGCTCGGCGGCGATCATCTCGCCGGTGATCGGGCGGTACAGTGTTTTCACCAGCGCTACTTTCTCGTCGTACGTTTTGCGCAAGAACATGTCGGGCTTGGTGAACCACTCGCCCGGTACTTCAAAGTCGGCGCTTTCCGCCAGCAGCTTTTGCGTCACGCTTTCGATCGGCCGCCCGGTGAAACGCGGGTCTTTGCGCTTGAACTCGGCACACAGATCGCCCAGCTCGCGCCAGCTCAGCGATTTCTTGCCGGCGAATGGGTTCAGGCTCGGGCGGGCAGGTGTGGCAGGCGCTGTCGCTGCACCGGTGCGCGCGGCCCCCTGTGGCGTTGGCATATCGCCGGCCACCTGTACCAGGCCGTGCTTGATCTGGCGCGCCAGCTTGATGCCAATCAGCGCGGCGTAGTCGTCCCAATCCTCGGGGCCGCCGATCTGCTCGCGGTGGTGGAAGCGCTGGCGCAGCGCCGAGTCGGTCGCGGTTGGCTCGTTCGTCGCCGCATAGGTTTGGGCGTTGCCGACATTCACCGTGAACGCGCCATCGAGAAACTGCATGGTCAGGTTCAGCACATCTTTGTCCGAGCCGCCCATGCCCGGGTCGCCACGCGACAGCAGCCGCAGGTCGATATCGTCGAAAAACAGCAGCGTCAGCGCGTTGCGGTCGCGCGCAAGCGCCAGCTTTTCGGTGAGCAGCTTGGCGGTTTTGCCATAGTATTCGTCTTTGATGCTCGGGTCGATCGAGACAAAGCGCGCCGGCAGCCCGACCTGCTCGCTGCGCTCGTTCATGCGCGTCATTGCCATGCGGAATAGCGAGCTTTTGCCGGTGCCCGGAAAGCCATCGAACAGCACGGTGCTCGGCAGGCCGCCCAACTCCAGCACCGGGTTGAAGCCCTGCGTCGCATCGTACAGCGCCAGCCGGTCGACATAGCGCAGCAGCGAGCGCTTGGCCGCCGTGTTGCCCACAATCTGCTCGGGCTGCACGGGCGTAAAGGCCGGCTTGGCGCTGGCCGCCTGCTCGGAAGCGCTAAAACCGCGCAGCTCCAGGTCGCCAATGCGGAACGGCACGCCAGCAACCTGCGCCAGCAGCTCGGCTGGGAAGCGCTCGGCATCGGTGATCATCTGGTCGCGCGCGGCAACGAAATACTCGCGCGTCAGGTTCACAAGGTCGTCGGCAGTTTCGACGATTGGGCTGCCGTCGGCGGCGGTTTGTGTCACCGCCTTGAGGTAGAACGACAGCACGCCTTTCAGGTCGTCGTCGGGGCCAAGGCCGGCCTTGAAGAACTGCCCGCCCGGCTTGGGGAACGACGCCAGGTTGTCGCCCGCCGGCATGGGCAGCCTGCCTGCGATCAGCGCGCCCGCGCCAAACAGCGCAAAGCTGCCCAAAAATGCTGCCTGCCGCGGATCGACGGTGGCGCTCACTTCTTCATACAGCTCATAGTACAGGCACAGCCCGCGCCGGATGGCGTGCAGCACATGGTTCACCGGCTCGTTCAGCAGGTAGCCGCCCACGCCGGGCAGCTTGCGCAGCTCGGCCAGCAAATCGTACGAGACGCCGCGCATGGGGATGTTCTGCATGCGAAACTCGGCGCTGTCGCGATGCGCGTCGAGGTCGGCGTCGGTGACGGGATGGACGTTATCGCGCGTTGGCATCAACTTCTCCAGTTACGAAACAAGATCGCCCTGCCTGGTTACGCCGTACACCGCGCACTCCTGCCCATCTTCGTCGGCGTCGCCCAGCAGTTGCTTGATCGCCAGCGGCGCGAGCAGCAGGCGGTAGCGCACCGACGGGCCGGCCTCCATCGGCTCGCGGCCAAACAAGGCATCCATCCGGCTGCGATGCGCGGCCTTGGTGGTGGCGGCGCGCTCGATTGCGGCGCGCAGCATCCAGGGCTCGCCCTCAGGCGCGGCGGCCAGCGCGCGCTCGATCAGCTCGTCGTTCTCGGTCCAGCGGTGATGATACGGCCCGATTGTCACGCGCTCGATCGTGCGCGGAACGATCCACGGCGCCTGGTTGATCAGGCCGATCATCTCAGGCAGGGTGTGCCGCCCGCCGGCCAGATCGTCCACCAGGTCGCGCAGCTCGCCAATGCCGCCGGTGACATGCCAGCCGCCGCGCTCCTCGAAATGGAGCGTCACGCTCTCGAACAGGTTCTGGCTGCGGATCACGCCGGTCCAGCTGATTGCGTAGAGGCGTTCGCCGGGCTGCGTGCCAAGCTTGACCGGCTCGCTCTGGCGGAAATCGGCCACCACTGGCGTCGCCGCCAGCCGCTCCATGTAGGAACGCTGCAGCCACAGGATCTGCTGCTTCAGCGGGTGCTGGTTGGCATAGATCGCGTCCAGCGCCTGGGCCACCAGCTCTTCGCGGTTGGGTATGATCTTGAGCTGCTCCTCGGCATGGTCGCGATCATCGCGCAGCGTCCAGAAATCCTTGAAC
>LJCR01001149.1 GCA_001399705.1 Kouleothrix aurantiaca | reverse complement strand
TCCTTGAAATGAAGCGCACCGCGAACGAGCTGAGCAACCTCGTCTAGCTTCCCTGCACAGATTTCCAAGGTCAGGTGGTTCGCCATCTGGCCTTTTTGGTTTTCCACTCAGTTGCCCGCCCTTCCTGTGGCGGGTATAATGGCGCGGCCATGTCGAGCCGGAGCAACAAAGAAGGAGCGTGCTGTGGCGAATCTGAACGATCTGATTCGTAATATTCCCGATTTCCCAATTCCCGGCATTCAGTTCAAAGATATCACGACGCTGATCAGCAACGGGCCGGCGTTTGCCCAGGTGGTCGATACCCTGGCCGAGCGCTATGCCCCGCTCAATATCGACGCCGTGGTGGGCATTGAGTCGCGCGGCTTTATCTTCAGCGCGCCGCTGGCCTACCGCCTGGGCGTGGGGCTGGTGCCAGTGCGCAAGCACGGCAAGCTGCCCGCCGCCACCCACCGCGTCGAGTACGAGCTGGAATATGGCTCGAACAAGCTCGAAATTCACCGCGACGCCTTTCCGACTGGCGCGCGCGTGGTTGTGATCGACGACCTGCTGGCCACGGGCGGCACCGTCGCGGCGGCCTGCGAGCTGGTGCAGATGGCTGGCGGCCGCGTGGAAGAAGTGGCGTTTATTATCGAGCTGGAGTTCCTCAAGGGCCGCGATAAGCTGACGCGCTACCCGGTCTATTCGATGCTGCAGTACTAATGCGGGGACTGTTTCTGCGCGCAGCGCGCGCCTGGTGGGGGCTGCTGGCGTGCTGCCTGGTGGCGTGCAACGCAGCCCCGGCTGCCCCCGCTGCGCCGAGCGCCCCGCCCGCCGCGGTTGCGCCTTCGGCTACGCCAGCGCCCAGCCCTGCACCAACACGCGCTCCTTCTGCAACCCCAACAAGCGTGCCAACTAGCACGCCCACACCGAGCCCAAGCGCCACACCGAGCCCGAGCGCGACGCCTGTGCCGCTTGGGCCGGGCGGTCTGCCCTACCCGCTGAAAACCGAGGCGCTGGAGTTTGGCGTGGCCGCGCACCTGTTCTACCAGCGTAAAAGCCTGCCGCTGCGCCGCGCCGGCGAGGCTGGCTTTGGCTGGATTCGCCAGCAGATCCACTGGAAAGATCTGGAAGGGCCGCGCGGGCGCTATGCCTGGGGCGAGCTCGACGCGGTGGTGAACGCCACGCACCAGGCCGGCTTCAAGCTGCTGCTTTCGGTGGTGCGCGCGCCCTCGTTCTACACCAGCAATGGCGGCAACGGCATGCCGAAAGACCCGCGCGCGCTCGGTAATTTTGTGGCCGCGCTCACCCGCCACTACGCCGGCAAGGTGCAGGCGATTGAGATCTGGAACGAGCAGAACCTTGCGGTGGAGAATGGCGGGCGCGTCTCAATCGACGACGCCGGCCACTACGTCGAGCTGCTGAAGGAAGCCTATACGCGCATCAAGGAGGTCGACCCGTCCGTGTTTGTGATCGCCGGGCCGCCATCGTCAACCGGCATCACCAAAGCGCGTGTGGCGATTGACGACATGAGCTACTACGAGGCGATGTACAGCTACGATGGCGGCACGATTCGCGATTACTTCGACGCGCAGGCGGTGCACCCCGGCGGCTCGGCCAACCCGCCCGACACGATGTGGCCGGGCAACCCCAGCACCGCACGCGGCTGGACCGACCACCCAACGTTTTATTTCCGCCATGTCGAGGATGTGCGCGCCCTGATGGAGCAGCACGGCCTGGCCGACCACCCGATCTGGATCACCGAATATGGCTGGGCCACCCGCAACAGCAGCCCCGGCTTCGAGTTCGGCAATCAGGTGTCGTTCGAGGAACAGGCCGACTATATCGTGGGCGCGATGCGGCGCAGCAAAGAACAGTACCCGTGGGTGGGCGCGATGTTTTTGTGGAACCTGAACTTCGCGCTGTTCAAATCGCGCAGCCACGAGCAGTCGTCGTTCAGCATCCTCAGCGCCGATGGCAGCCCGCGCCCGTCGTTCGTGGCCATTCAGGAGTACCTCGCGTCGCTGCGATGATTGACGACCGAAATTTACCACAGAGATATTACGTTGAAGAACGGGTCGGGCCAAGGACTTTGTTTGGATCAAAGGGCGTTTTATGCTTGAGTACACCATAGACCACGTGCAACAACTTGCGCATCACCGCACCG
>LJCR01001148.1 GCA_001399705.1 Kouleothrix aurantiaca | reverse complement strand
GCACGGTGCAGGCCGTGAGCGCCATACCCATCGAGCGGCCCTGCGCGTTGACCTTCTCGGCAATGCGCTTGCACTCGGCCAGGTTTGCGCCGCCCTCGGCCGCCGCGCCAACGATCTTCTCCAGCAGCACCGTCACGCCCACACCACGGCGGCCGGCCGTCCAGGTGCTGTTTTCCACTGCCACATCGTCATTCGTGACCACAGCAGCAACCTCGATTCCTTCGGCGGCGGCCAGCTCGGCGGCCATCTCGAAGTTCATCACGTCGCCGGTGTAGTTCTTCACGATGTGCAGCACGCCCGCGCCGCCATCGACGGCCTTGGTGGCGGCCAGCATCTGGTCGGGCACGGGCGAGGTAAATACCGCGCCGGGGCAGGCGGCGTCGAGCATGCCCTTGCCAACAAACCCGCCGTGCATCGGCTCGTGGCCGCTGCCGCCGCCGGAAATAATGCCAACCTTGCCCTTCACTGGCGCGTCGGCTCGCACAATGTAGTCGGGGTCGTAGTGCACCGTAACCACATTGCCGTGGGCGGCGGCGATGCCTGCCAGCGCGTCTTTGACTACGCCTTCGGGCGAGTTGATCAGCTTCTTCACTGCAAGTATCTCCTTTGAACGGAAGGGGCGGCGCGCGCATCGGGCGGCAGCGCCGCGCCCCACAGTTTTAGCCTGCCAGCGCCTTGAACAGGATCAGGCCGACAATCGCGCCGATGATCGGGCCGACGACCGGGATCCACGAGTAGCTCCAGTCGGAGTCGCCCTTGCCGGGGATCGGCAGCACAAAGTGCGCGATGCGCGGGCCGAGGTCGCGGGCCGGGTTCAGGGCGTACCCCGTCGGGCCGCCGAGGCTCAGGCCCAGGCCCCAGATCAGCGCGCCGACCAGATATGGTCCCAGGCCGCCCGGCAGCGTCGAGCCAGCCGCCTTGAAGATCGAGTTGACGATGAAGATCAGGGCGAAGGTGGCGATTGCCTCGGTGAGCAAGTTCGCGCCGGTGTTGCGGATGGCCGGGCCGGTGCTGAACACGGCCAGCTTCAGGCCCTTATCCTGCGTTTCGGCCCAGTGGGGCAGATACACAAGGTACACCAGCACGGCGCCAACAAACGCGCCAACGAACTGGCCCAGAATATTCATAATCGCGACGCTGGGGTTCGCGCCGCCCGCCACAATACCGGCGATCTCACCGGCAGGGTTGAGCGAGCCTGGCCCGCCCAGCGCCGAAGACGTGAAGACGCCGCACATAACGGCAAACGCCCAGCCGGCCGTGATGACGATCCAGCCGCCGTTCTGACCCTTCGACTTGTTCAGCAGCACGTTGGCGACGACGCCATCACCGAGCAGAATGAGCACCATCGTACCGAACATCTCGGCGAGGAACATACTGTTTCTCCTTTAAAAGTGACACGAAAAACTGTGTGTCCGTGCAGATCATCGCTGATCTGGCCGCGCAGCGTGGCGCGGCAATGGAGCAGATACTCGCTGCGCGCCGTTTCGGTCGCCGCGCAGCACCGCGATGCCTCCTTTCTGTACGAACGAGTGTGGCAGCGTCGGTCGTTAGCCTCGCCATTTGGGCACGGCAAAGCACATGTGTAAAGGATACACATGGCATGCGCCCGGGCTCGTCGTCCCAATGGCGCATCAAAACCACGCCTGCCCGAGTGCTCGGATGGCGAGTCCCTGATTGTTGTTTAGGCGCGAAACAGGTGCTGGTGTGAAGGCGTTGCTACATGTGGATGCCAGCGCGAGTACCGACAGCGCCCCTTTGCACGTCAAACCCACCTGGATAATTTGGACACAACCACGCCAATTAGCGCATTTCAATGCACCGCAAGGTGCTTCGGGCTATATGGCTAGGTCGCATCTGTGGTGAAATCGTATCACATGTTTAAACAAAGTCAAGGGCAGATTCACTGGCGGAGTGAAATAAACGTGTTGCAATACTGAAACATGTTGTTTCAAATTGCATGGCCGAGGCTGGTGCAAACTCAGCTGCAGGTGCCGAGATGATACGCGCTTGTGGGATAAAAAACGCTTAACAGTTGGGGCGCGGCGCCAGGGCTGGCGCGCCTAGCGGGGCGGGGTGCTGGCCGCCTGCCAGAAGTGATCTTTGGTCAGGCCATACAGCTTCATCTTGCGCCACAGCGTCGCCC
>LJCR01001147.1 GCA_001399705.1 Kouleothrix aurantiaca | reverse complement strand
GGCCGATGCAGGTGCGCTGGCGTTCTATCGTGCCCCTGCCACGGGCAGTATTGAGATTTTGCCGGGCTGGCACCTGCTGGCGGTAGCGGAGGGAGCGACGCCGGCTGGCACGCCCGCCCTGCTTGTATCGCTGGGAGAAGCGCTGCCAGCCACGCGCCTGGCTGCGCCTGATCGTTTGCCAGTGAGTGAAACGGGCGCGCTATTCAATACGGCGGGAGTTGCGCCGCACACGCAGGGGCACAGCCAGCTGGGGTTTGCACAGATCCAAATCGAGCCCCTGCGCGCATTCATCCGTAAACGCCCAACATCCTGGAACGCCGCTCATACGGTGGCGCTCAGCCACGAGCTGGCGCTGCTGCGCACACACTGGCTGCGCCAGCACCTCAATCAGCCACGCTACCGCGCTTTCGCAGCAATTGGCTTCGGCGCCAGCACCTTGCTCCTGGGGCCGTGGGACCAGGCCGCCGCGCTGGTGCTTGAATTTCGCACGTTGCTCGCCCGCGCCAGCGGTGGCGCAAGCCCGGCCTGCGCAGCCGGCGTGCTGATCGCCAAAACCGGCTACCCGCTCGCGCGCGCTCTCGCCGAGGCCGACACCATGCAGGCGCGCGCGCAGCTTGGCGCGGCGGACTTCCGCGACCGCATCACACTGCTGGGCGACACTGTTGACTGGAGCGAGGCGCCCGCGATTTTCGCCGAGGTTGCGCGGCTCCAGCCGCACGGCCACACCATTGGCGCGCCACTGCTGCGCGATCTTGCAGCATACGGGCGCTTGCAGCGGCTCTGGCGCGAAACCGGCCGCACGGAGGGTTTGCGCTACAAAGCGCTGTTCGCCTATAGCCTGGCACGCACGCTGCGGCGTGGCGATGCCGAGCTCTACCGCTGGGCCGACGAGATCATCCGCTCGCTTCACGGCACCGGCGACAACATTGCACTGCGTCATATCGGCGTTATTGCAACCTACTTGCTGCTGTCGCGGCACGACGATTAGCCGCAAGCAGCCCATGGAGGCCCCCATGATGAGTAGTGAACGAGAACAAGGCACCGTCAAAATGTACAGCGCCGAGCGCGGCTTCGGCTTCATCGAGCGCCGCTCGGGCGAGGATGTGTACGTGGCGCGCTCGGTGGTCGAGCGCTCGGGGCTGGGCACGCTGCTGCCCGGCGAGCTGGTGAGCTTCACCATGCGCCGCACCGAGCGTGGATTCCAGGCCGAAACCCTGCTGCGCGCCAGCACCATGAATGAGCGAGCGGTTGGCGAAAGCGCCGCGAGCGATGGCACCACGCCACAGCCCGGCCGGCTGCACGCCGAGTACCTGCGCAGCGGCTACTTCGACGAGCGCGACAGCCAGGCCAGCATTCGGCCCGAGCTGCTCGACGAGCAGGCGATCAGCGTCGCGCAGATGCTGGGCCACTCGGGCATGAAATCCAGCCAGCTGCGCCGCTACCTGAGCCGCGCGCGCGGCATCGAATCGATCTTCACCAGCGACGGCAGCGCGCAGCGCCTGCATGCGAACGTCAACCTGCTCAAGCGCGATGTCGCCTACCAGGTGGGCCGCAAGCAGCTGCCCGAGCCGTTCCAGCAGTTCGTCAACCGCAATCTCGAAGCGTCGGGCAACGACCCCGAGCGCTTCCGGAACGGCTTCATCCCGCATTTCGAAAGCGTCGTGGCGTACTTCACCTATTACTTCCGCGAGCAATAGCCCAGGAGCTTCTATGGCCAGCACCCTGACCTCGTATCGCGCAATTCGCGGCACCATTCGCTGCGAAACCGGCCTGCGCATCGGCGGCTCGAACGAGCATGTAGAAATCGGCGAGCTTGAAAATACGATCGTGCGCCACCCAATCAGCGACGAGCCCTACATCCCTGGCTCGACGCTGAAGGGCAAGCTGCGCTCGCTACTGGAGTATCGCTACGACCGGCGCGACATGCGCAGCCAGCCGAAAGGCCAGGGCGGGCGCGACGACGGCGAGCCGTGCCAGTGCGGGCGCTGCATGATCTGCCGCGTGTTCGGGCCGCACAAAAACCCGCGCCACGAGCAAGGCCCCACCCGCGCGCTCTTCCGCGACGCCCAGCTCACCGACGAATCGCGCCAGCTGCTGCTCGACGCGCGCGCCGCGAAAGGCATGTTTTTCACCGAGGTCAAAACCG
>LJCR01001146.1 GCA_001399705.1 Kouleothrix aurantiaca | reverse complement strand
ATCACGCGCATGCTGGAGATCAACGCCGCGGCGGCGACCTTCTTCCAGCACATGCTGCAAAAATCGCCGCGCGGCGAGGTGGCGCGCGCCTATGTCGCCAGGCGCGCCATCGACGCCGAAACGCAGGAAGCCTTTCAGCTCGGCTACAGCCCCGACGAGTGGAGCGCGCTGCTGGGCTACCTGACCGACCGCAAGGGCTTCGAGCCAGAAGAGATCGAGCAGGCCGGGCTGGCGATCAAGCGCGACCAGGGCGGCTACTACGATCGCTTTCGCGGGCGGCTGATGTTCCCGATCCGCAACGTCAAGGGCGAGATCATCGCCTTTGGTGGCCGCGCGCTCGGCGACGCCCAGCCGAAATACCTGAACTCGCCGCAGACGCCGCTGTTCGACAAAAGCCGCGTGCTGTACGGGCTCGATCTCGGGCGCGAGGCCATTCGCGCATCGCAGGCGATTGTGATCGTCGAAGGCTATGTCGATGTGATCATTGCGCACCAGAACGGCTTCCGCAACGTCGTCGCGCCGCTCGGCACCGCGCTCACCAGCGAGCATGTTGGCGTCGTCAAAAAACTGCAGGCCAAGCACGTCTACCTCGCACTCGATGCCGACGCGGCCGGCGTGCGCGCCACGCTCAAAGGCCTGCAGACGCTGCGCGACAATCTCGACGGGCACGAAGTTCCCGTGCCGACGCCGCAGGGCTACATCCGCTGGGAACGGGATGTCGACGCCGAGGTGCGCATCATCGCCATGCCCGACGGCAAAGACCCCGACGAGGTGATTGGCGCCGACCCCGAGCACTGGCGCGCGCTGGTGGCGGCTGCCCGCCCAGCAATGGATTTCTATATCGACGCGCTGACCGCCGACCTCGACCTGAACAGCGCGCGCGGCAAGGCCGAAGCCGTCAACCGGCTGGGGCCATTGCTGGCCCAGGTCGTAAATCCGGTCGAACAAGCACACCATATTCAGCAGATCGCGCGTTTAGTACAAGTAGAGGATCATATTATTCGGCAGGGGCTGCCGCGCCCCGAGCGCAAAACCGCCCCGGCCAAGGCGATCGTCGGGCTGACGAGCAGCGCGCCCAGCCAGGAAGATCACATGCTGGGCTGGATTCTGCGTTACCCGTCGGTGCGCACAGCGGTACAAGAGAAGATCCGCCGTGACCTTTTACCATTCTCGTTCGTCGGAGAGTTCATTCAGGGTTCGCTGCTTGAGCTATTCGGACGCATCGAAAACCGCGCCATCTGGCAGGCCTGGCACGAGCTGCCCACCGGCACCGACCCGGACGCCTGGGTTGAAATGCTCGACGACAGCCTGCGCGACCATGCGCGGCGCGTGCTGGCACTGGAGCTGCCACAGCCACAGGCCTACCGCCTTGTGAACGATGCGCTGGAATGTGCTAGAATGCTGCAACTCGATCTGGCACGCCGTTGGAAGAACCAGGCCAAGCATCAGGCCGTCGCTGCAACAAGCGAGGACGAGCAGCTCGCCGCCTACGAGCGCCTGGCGCAGATTATTGAATACATCGACGCAATCAGTGTCCCCAAACGCAGTTCGGCCTACGATGATCTTCACAATTTGCGCGCGGTGTAAGGGAGCGCTGCTATGGAAAAGTACAAGGACGCTATGATCGACGACGATACCTCCTTCGAGGATCTGGGGCCCGAGGAACCTGAAACCACGCGCCCGCAGGAGCCTGAAGAAGAAACAAATACAATCACCAGCCTCCAGGAGCTGATCGCCCACGGCAAGCAGCGCGGCTTTGTCACCGAGGGCGAAATTCTTCAGCTGGTGCCCAACCCCGAAACCGACATCGACAAGCTGGAAGAGATCCAGCGCGCGCTGGCGCAGGCCGGCATCGGCACCCGCGACGAGATGATCGCCGGCGGCGCCGAGGTCGAGGGCATGTTCGACGAAGACGCCGACCTTGAGGACGGCCTGAACGTCGACGGCATCAGCGTCAACGATACCGTGCGCATGTACCTGCGCGAGATCGGCCGCGTGCCGCTGCTGACGGGCCGGCAGGAAACCGACCTGGCGCAGCGCATCGAGGTGGGCGAGTACCTGAATACCTACAAGGTGCAGTACGGCCCCGACTGGAAGGCCGCCGCGGTGCCTGAGATCGGCGCGATTATGTACGGCCGCTTTCCGA
>LJCR01001144.1 GCA_001399705.1 Kouleothrix aurantiaca | reverse complement strand
GGGTTTGAAAACGCCCACCACCCTTTTCACGACGCGCCCTACTACCGGCCCGCGACTGGCGGTAGCGTCTGCCTTGAGCTGCATTGGGGCCTGTGGGCCAGCCGCTTCTTCCGGCTCGGGATCGACGCGCTGTGGCAGCGCTCGGCGACCGCGCAGATTCATGGCGCGGCATTGCCCATCCTCTCGCCCGAAGATACGCTGCTGCACCTGGCAATTCACCGCTCGCGCTCGCCGCTGCGCCTGCGCTTTGTGTGCGATATTGCCAACCTGCTGCACCATCACAACAACGTAATCGACTGGGAATATACGCTTGTGCAGGCACGCGCGGCTGGGGCGCGTACGGCCCTATATGTCGCGCTGGCGCTGGCGCGCGAACTGCTGGAGGCACCCGTTCCTGCGGGGGTATTGCCGCGCCTGCATGTCAGCGCGCCCAAGCGCCGCTTGCTTGAGTACACCTGCGGCGCAACAGCACTGTTCCGGCCAGCCGCGCCCGGCGACCTCAAGCAACAGCCTTCGCTGCTGCTGCGCGTGCTGGAGCAAGATGGCCTGGCGCATATTGGCTTGAATGTCGGGGTTTCGCTGCTGCGTAAAGGGCAGAAACACCTGTATCGCGCCCGCCGCGCCGGCGCTACACCCGCAGCCGAATAAGAGAATTGTCATTTTCACCGAATGGCGCCCGCTCGCCTGCAAACTTGGCCTTGGAAAGGCCTGTTGAAAGCACGATGGAATGAAGAAACTGTTATGCGCCAAGCTTGCAGTCTCTGCTATACTTGAACCATACTGTCATACATCATTTTGCGTATTCACTAGCGTCGTACGGCCAGCAGTTGCTTGCGGTATGCGGAGCGCCAATGGAGACCAGCACAACACCCGCGCAGAACTCGGAAGTAACCCTTCAGCGTGTAGGGAACGAAGCCATTCTGCACGATCGCCGCAATGGGCGCGCCCATGTAATTAACGAGTCGGCAGCGCGCCTCTGGGAATTGTGCGACGGCCACACCTCGCTCGACGATATTGTGAGCGCCTTTGCCGCTGCGTATGGCATGCAACCCGCCGAATTGCGTGACGATGTTCTGTATATTCTCTCGAAATTTCGCCAACTCGGCGTTCTGGCATAGCTGGCAGCGGAATGGTTGGAGCATCATCGCAATCGCATATCGTCCCCGACAGTGATGTCTCGTTCAGTGCATATTATGATGTGCTGGGCGTGCCCGTTCACGTATCAGCGAACGACCCGGAAGCATTCGCGCGCGTTAACGAAACCTATGCCGCCTTCCAGCAGCGCCAAACCGCCGTTCCCGTATTTCGCGCCTGGCTCGTGCGCAGCGCAAAAGGGGTGGAGGTTAGCGATACGCGCGGCTACGCCCAGCTCTGGCCCGACATAGCAGCAGCAACGATCGATCTGCTCGACCGCATGGTTCATGGCGTGCTGGCGGCATTCTACGCGCGCGGCATCTATGCCATTCACGCGGGCGCATGTGTCTACCGTGGCGCGGCCGTGCTGATAGCCGGGCGCAGCGGGCAAGGCAAAACGACGCTGGTGCTTGGGCTGCTGCGGAAAGGCTTTGGTTTGCTGTCTGACGAATTTGCGGTAGCCGAGCCAGGTGCGCAGCGCCTGCTGCCCTACCAGCGCAGCATCCATATCCGCCCGGGTACGCCCGAGCTGATTCCTGAGCTGGCCTGGGTGGCTGAACGACCGCAGGTGCGTTTGGGTGGTGGAATTGAATGGACACTGACAACCAGCGATCTCACACATTCCTTTCCGGGCTGCCTGGCCGAAGCTGCGCCACTGCGCCACGTATTACTACTCGAAGGCGCTCCGCAGCCCGCTGCCGAGCCATCAATTGAGCCGGTGGCAGGGGCAGTTGCCGCAATGGCACTGGTGCGCGGCACCTGGGCCGCCTCGCAGGACTTCGCGGCTGGCCTGGCACGCATTGCCAGCCTGCTCGATGACGTGCGCTGCGCCCGCCTGCGCGTCGGCGCGCTGGACGCAACCACTGCCCGTATTGCGGGCTGGCTCGAGGCGCAGCCATGATCGATATGACACGCAAGTGGCAGCACCAGGCGCGCCGCACAACCTTTGAAGATTATCGCCGCCGGCGGGTGGTGACGTGGATTGCGCCGCGCGGCCCCAGTATGCGCCCGCT
>LJCR01001145.1 GCA_001399705.1 Kouleothrix aurantiaca | reverse complement strand
CGGCTGCAGAAGGGCGTGACCGCCAAGGACATCATTCTGGCGATTATTGCCAAGATTGGCGTCGGCGGCGGCACCGGCTACGTGGTCGAGTACATGGGCGAGGCGATTCGCGCGCTGAGCATGGAAGAGCGCCTGACGATCTGCAACATGTCGATCGAGGGTGGCGCGCGCGCCGGCCTGGTGGCCGCGCTCCTGCTGGCGCTCTCGGCGCTGCCCATCCAGCTCGCGCACTTCTTCACGGTCGATTCCGCCACGGCCTTTTTCACGCTGCTGTCAGTATATGTTGCGGTGCGGCTGGCGCAAAATGGCGGCTGGCCCACAACTATTCTTCTCGGCCTCTCGATTGGCGCGGCGATGGCCTGCCGCGTAACGATGGCGACGCTGGGCATGCTGGCGGTGCTGGCGGTCGCACAGCGCCTGTGGGCCGCGCGCAACGACGTGTCGCCAGCCAGCGATGTCTACTACATCCCGGCGCGCCGCCGCCTGACCTTCTGGAGTGCGGCCGGCATGGTGGTGCTGGCGGGCGTGCTTTCGATCCTCACCTTCCGCATGCTCCAGCCCGACGCATTCGTTGGCAGTTCGTTCTTTGATCTGCGCATCGAGCCGCGCTTCATCAGCAATATTCAGGAAATCGGCGCGGCGGTGAATGGCGAGGCCGACTCGCCGCCCAGCCAGCAGTGGGTCGGGCGGGTACGCTACCTGTTCGCCCTGCAGAACATGGTGATCTGGGGCATGGGCCTTGCGCTGGGCCTGACGGCCTGGCTGGCCTGGGTGTGGGCCGGGGCGCAGCTGGCGCGGGGCATGTGGGATGCCTGGACCGGCACAGGCTGGGCGCGGCTGCAGCGCGCGCTGCGCCACACGCTGCCGTGGTTCTGGATCGGCTTCTACTTTACGTGGCAGGGCGGCATTTTCGGCATGACCATGCGCTACTACCTGCAGCTGTATGGCTTGCTGGCGCTGTTTGCGGGCTGGGCGCTGGTGCGCGCGCTCGACTTCCGCCTGCTGATCTCCGACTGGCGGCCGCGCCGCGCACGCCTGTACAGCCTGCAGGCGGCGGTGCGCTGGGTGCCGCTGGTGCTGGTGGTGGCGCTGACGCTGGCGTGGGCCTATGCCTTTACGCGCATCTACACGCGCCCGCACTCGCGCATCATCGCGTCGCGCTGGATGTACGATCACATTCCGCCCGGCTCGGCGGTCAGCTCCGAGCAGTGGGACGACGCGCTGCCGATTTCGATTGACGACCGGCGCGCCTTCGACCCGGGCGTGGGCGGCTGGTTCTATAACGTCGAAACCTATCCCTACGCCGAGGACGACCCGACCAAGTACACTGGCTTTATCGACCAGAACGGCAAGCCCTCGCTTGGTTTGCTCGACCACCTCGACCAGATCGACTACATTGTGCTGAGCAGCAACCGCGTGTATGGCTCGGCCACGCGCTCGCCAATGCGCTACCCGGCCCTCACGCGCTACTACCACTACCTGTTCAACGGCCAGCTTGGCTTCGAGCAGGTGGCCGATATTACGTCGTACCCAACACTCTTTGGCATCCCGATCCCCGACCAGGGCGCGGAAGAAGCCTTCAGCGTCTACGACCACCCGCGCGTGCTGATTTTCAAGAAAACCGCCGCCTACAATCGCGCCAACGCCACCGACCTGATCACCGGCGACGTTGTGTGGAGCGAGGTCTACAAGCTCTCGTCGCTGCGCGCCAGCCGCGTGCCCACCGCCCTGCGCCTGACGGATACGCAGTGGGACGCCTTCCGCGAGGCTGGCACCTGGGCGGCGCAGTTCAACCCGGCCGGGCTGGCGAGCATGGTGCCCTGGCTGACGTGGCTGCTGGTGCTGGAACTGCTCGGCTGGAGCATGTTTGCGCTCGTGTTCCGCGCGCTGCCAGCCCTGCCCGACCGCGGCTTTGCGCTGGCGAAAATGCTGGCGCTCCTGCTAGTGGCCTACCTCGCATGGCTGCTGGGCAGCTTACGCCTGCTGGCTTTCGGCACATTGAGCGCGTGGCTGTGCGCTGCCGTGCTGATTGTGACCGGCGCGGCGCTGGCGTGGCGCAACTGGGCGGCCTTGCGCACCTTTTTCCGCGAACGGCGCACGGCGATCTTCACCGCCGAAGGGCTGTTCCTGCTGGCCTACCTGGGCTT
>LJCR01001143.1 GCA_001399705.1 Kouleothrix aurantiaca | reverse complement strand
GGTCTGAGGTGCGCTTTTCGCTGCTCGGAATGGGCGCGGTGGCGGTGCATACCGCGCTGAAACCGCGATAAAGGGGGCTTATGGGGCGCTACGACGACGATCGCCCGCGCCGGCGCGATAGTGACGAGTACGACGATTACCCCCGCCGCCGCGATTCGCTCATGGAGCGGCGGCTGCGCCGCGCGCAGGATGAAGAACTCTACGACGACGATTATGAGGAGCCGCGCTACGCGCGACCGCGCGCGGGCGGCGGCGGCGGGATGGGCTACGGCACCGTTGGCGGCGGCGGCTGCGCCAGCTCGGTGCTCTACCTGCTACTTGGCGGAATCGCGCTCTTGCTGGTGGCGCTGATCGTCGGCCCGCAGCTCATGAGCACCCTGGTGCCAAATGTGCCGCAGCAGGTGCGCGAGATCGTTGCCACGCCCACCACCACGCTGCGCGACCGTGGCGGCACCATTCTGCAGATTCGCAGCCTGAACCGCCTGGAAACACAGAGTTTCGCGGCCGAGCGCGTGATTGAAGCCAAGGTCGAACGCGGCAACCCGCTCGACCTGCTGCTGGGCGACCGCCTGCTGCTGATTGCCAGCGGCGAAGTGGTCGCGGGTGTTGACCTGAGCAAGCTGCGCGATGGCGATGTCACGATTTCGCCCGATGGCAAGAGCATCACGCTCAAGCTCCCGCCGTCGGAGATTTTCAGCAAGAAGCTGGATAACGACCGCACGCGTGTCTACGATCGCCAGCAAGGCTTTCTTTCGCCCGACAACAAAGATCTGGAGACTCAGGCGCGCAGCCAGGCCGAGGTCGAGATTCTGAACGCGGCCTGTGAGAATAACATTATGCAGAAATCTGCCAACGATGCCCAGCGCTCGATGGAGCAGTTTCTCAAGCTGCTTGACTTCACCCAGGTGACGGTAACAAGTTCGGCCGGACCGTGCGTGGCGCCGGCTGGTTTGCCTGGCGCGGCCACCGCCCCGGCGGCGACGGCCACACAATAAGAAATATAAAGGTTTGTATGGTAACTGTTTCCTTTGATCCCGAGGCCGGGACACTGTACTGGTACTTCACCGAAATTGAAGCCGGCAGCACCGAGCTTGAAGGCGAGTGCAACGGCACGCTGCTGCTCGACGCGCGCGGCGATGTGATTGGCCTGGAGCTTGAGCTGGACGAAAGCGTGCGCCCCGCCGACCTGGCCCTGGCGCTGGCGCACCCGAATGTGCGCTACGACCGCGCCGCCGCGACGCTGACGGTGTTGCTGATTGATGAAGAGCCCGGCGGCGTCCAGCCGCTCCACGAGGCCGTCATTCTCGATTTCGACGCGAGCGAGCGCCTGCAGGGCTGCGATGTTCTGGCCTCGCGCGAGTTCGAGCTAGGCCTGCGCCTGAGCCGTTTGCAGCCCTTCATGATCGAGCTGGAAGACGAGCCGCCGCCCGCCTTTGCGCTTGACGACGAGCTGGACGAAGATGATGAGCTTGACGAAGATGATGAGCTTGACGATGAGATCGATCTTGATGAAGCCGAGCTCGATGACTCAGCCTTTGAAGAAGATGCCGCCATTGATGTCGCCATCGATCTTGATGATGACGAGCTAGACGACGAAGATGAGCTGCTCGCCACTGACGACCTCGAAGATGGCGAGCTCGATGCCGAAGACCTTGCCGATGCGGAAACACTCGACGGCGGCGAGGAAGATGCAGAATCCGATGATCTGGCCAATCTGGTCAGCCAGGCGCTCGCCGATGGTGACGGTGCTGCAGCTGGTGGAGACGACCTGGCGGCAGTGGTGGCACAGGCGCTGGCCGAGGCCGACACCGAGCAGATCGCGCCTGTTTCAACCGCTGGTTTTCGCGCTGGCTTTGTGGCGCTGGTTGGGAAGCCGAATGTTGGCAAATCAACCCTGCTCAACGCCATGCTGGGTCAGAAGGTCGCGATCGTCTCGCCCAAGCCGCAAACCACGCGCATGCCCATGCGTGGCATTCTCAACCGGCCCGACTCACAGATCATTTTTGTCGATACACCCGGCATCCACGACCCGCGCACCAAGCTCGGCACCTTTATGGTCGAACAGGCGCGCCGCAGCATTCCCGATGCAGATGTAGTCTGCTTTGTGGTCGATATCGCTACGCCGCCGAACCGGATCGAGCAGCGCATTGC
>LJCR01001142.1 GCA_001399705.1 Kouleothrix aurantiaca | reverse complement strand
CGCTCGAAAGCTCGTGCCACGTCACTGGCGCGGTGCGCGCCGACGAGCGCGCGCCCGGCGGCTACGAGCTGGATGTGAATGATGTGGACGTGGTGCAGGTGCCGGCGCAGGAGTACCCCATCCAGCCCAAGGATCATGGCACTGAGTTCCTGATGGAGCACCGCCACCTGTGGGTGCGCTCGGCCAAGCAGCACGCGCTGCTGCGCATTCGCGCGGAAGTAATCGCCGCCGCGCAGGAGTGGCTGAACGACCAGGGCTTTGTGCGCTACGACACGCCCATCCTCACGCCGACTGCCGCCGAGGGCACGACGAATCTGTTCGCCACCAAGTACTTCGAGCTGGGCGAAGCCTACCTCGCGCAGACCGGCCAGCTCTATGTCGAAAGCGGCATGATGAGCTTCGGCAAGGTCTACTGCTTTGGCCCAACCTTCCGCGCCGAGAAGAGCAAAACGCGCCGCCACCTCACTGAATTCTGGATGATCGAGCCCGAGGTAGCCTTTGCCTCGCACGCCGACAACATGGTGCTGCAGGAAAATTTCGTGAGCGCGATTGTGCAGCGCTGCCTGGAGCGGCGCGGCGAAGACCTGAAAGTGCTTGAGCGCGATACCGCCACGCTGGAGCGCTGCCTGCCGCCCTTCCCGCGCATCACTTACGACGAGGCGCTCCAGCTGATTGCCGACAACCAGGGGCAGGTCGAAAACGCGACGCCCATCCCGTGGGGCGAAGATTTTGGGGCGCCGCACGAAACGCTGATCGCCAGCAAGTTCGATAAGCCGGTGTTTGTGGAAAAATACCCGACTGCGGTGAAGGCGTTCTACATGGGGCCCGACCCGCAGCGCCCCGAGGTTGTGCTCTGCGCCGACCTGCTTGCGCCCGAAGGCTATGGCGAGATCATTGGCGGCTCGCAGCGCATCCACGACGCCGACCTGCTCGAGCGGCGCATCAAGGAGCATGGCCTGCCGGTCGAAAGCTACCAGTGGTACCTCGACCTGCGGCGCTACGGCAGCGTGCCGCACTCAGGTTTCGGCATGGGCATCGAGCGCTGCACGGCCTGGATCGCCGGCACGCACCACATCCGCGAGACCATCCCGTTCCCGCGCATGCTGTACCGGATTTATCCGTAGGCGTCCGGGGCCAGAAGTCAGACACAAGAATACGGCGGCGTTTCACGATATACTGCTCCGTGAAACGCCGCCGTATTCTGACTCCTGAGACCGACTTCTGACTACTGATTAATAGGTCTTGATCCGGCTGCCGACGACGCTCTTCACCGTGCCAATGGCGCGGCGGGCAGTATTGACATACGCCGTGTACACAACCGCGCGCCCCAGCATCAGCGGCGCTGCAATCAGCATCAGCACAATCGCCGGCACATACCAGCCCGCGCCAATTGGCGGGAAGCCACCCTTGCCGAGGAAAAAGAAGATCAGCCCGCCACCGATCAGCGTGTTCAGCAGCGACACGTTGCCGCGCTGCATGTAGGGGTTGGCGATCAGGTCGCGCAGGTTGCCAAGCACCAGCAAAATGCCCGCCGCCAGCGCGAAGTAGCCGTCGATTCCGGCGCGGAAGAAGCTGAGCAGCGCCCAGATGCCAAACAGCACCAGCACGCCAATCCCGATATACAGGTACAGCGGCGGAACGCCAGTCCGGCGTCGGTATGGCCCGCCACTATACGAATTACCATTCCCGTTATACATTGCTGCCCCCTTTGTTGCACCATATTCTGGCTTATGCAGGTGTGACGCTGGTGGCGCGGCAATTGTTGCGGCCGGCGCGGCGTTTCGCTGCGAGGCTAGAAAATCTCTTTCACGCGGAACATGCCGTCGCGCTGATCGGGCGCGTTGGCCAGCACACCCTCGCGCGGCAGCGAGGGGCGCACCTCGTCCTCGCGCATAACGTTGGCAAGGTCGGTTACCTGCGCGGTCGGCGCAACGTCGCTCACATCCACTTCCGAGAGCATGTCGATGTAGCCGAGAATATGCGAAAGCTCGCCCTGCAGCTTGGACAGTTCATCATCTGAAAGCCGCAGGCGCGCCAGGTGGGCGACGTGCTGCACTTCTTCAATCGTGAGCGCCATACGAAACTCCTTCTATGCTTCGGCATACAGTACTGCGCCTTGCGCCGGCTGTCAATATTGGCAGTATTCAGGAG
>LJCR01001141.1 GCA_001399705.1 Kouleothrix aurantiaca | reverse complement strand
TCACTGGTGAATTTCTGCGGGTCGTTGGCTGGCACCCTTCGATACGCGGCTGCGCTCTACTCAGGATGCTCAACCCTATCGGTATGGCGCTCTTGCTGGCCGGCTCGGTGCTCGTGTTCGTCTGGTGAGCGCGGCGCTTAGCTGCCAAACACAATAGCCTCGCGCGTGTACAGGCGCAGGGCGATGCGCAGCAGCAGCGCGCCCACCAGCAGGGTGATCAGCGTCGAAGCCAGCACATTCAGCGCGCTGACGGCCTCGCCGCGCATGAGCTGGTTGATCAGCAGCTGCTGGCCGAAGGTTGGAATCGCCATCGCCCACAGCGCGGGCTTGATCGGCAGAAAGGCCAGCACCAGGCCCGGCAGCGCGGGCACCAGCGGGATGAGCTGCAGGTAGCTTTGCGCTTCCTTGGGGCCGCGCGTCACCGCCGCAACGATCATTTGCATGCTGCTGGCTAGCACAATCATCGGCAGGGTGAGCAGGTATATTTTCGCCAGCGCAAGTGGGCTGAAACTCAGTGGGACGCCAAACATCGTGCCGAGCGGAACCACATTCAGGATCAGCCCAAAGGCCAGCACCGTCTCGGCGACAAGCACCAATGTCACCAGCAGCACCAGCAGCAGCTTGCCCAGCAGCACGTCGCGGCGCGGCACCGGGTTGAGCAGCAGCGGCTCCAGCGAACCGCGCTCGCGCTCGCCGGCCGTCATGTCCACTGCCAGGCCCGCGCCGCCCGAGAACACCGCGAAAATGATGAAGTAGGGCAGCAGATTGAGGAAACTAGCGCCGCGACTCTGCGACGTTGCCAGGTCCACATCTTCGACTGCCAGGACCTGAACGACTTGCGGCGCGACCCCGCGCGTCTGCAAACGCCCGGCGGCGACCTGCTCGTTAAACTGCTCCAGCAGCTTGCGCGCCCGCTCCACCGTCACATTCGACGACGAGCGCGAATTATCTTGCAGAAGCTGCACGGCGGCCGGCTGTTCGGCGGCGAAGCTGTTCGCGAAGCCCGGCTGAATGACCAGCACGGTGTCGAGGTCGCCGGCGCGCACCACACTCTGCGGGTCGGCCGGCGCGGGCTGCACCACGACGTTGTGCTGTTTGAGGAACGCAACCAGCGCGGGGGCGTTTTCGGCCCCGGCAACCGGCAGTTCGAGCGCGCGCTCGGTGCGCTGCGCGACCGACTGCCCCAGCACGGTGAACACCAGCAGCACAATCAGCGGGCCCATGAGCGGGTAGAACAGCGATGTGATGATCGTGCGACGGTCGCGCAGGTGGTCGGTCAGCTCTTTGCGGAAAATAACGCCAATCCGGTCGAACATGCTGTCCCTCTGCTGCCGCGCAGCGCTAGAGCATAATGCCTTCGTCGGTGCCAATCGCGGCGACAAATGCGTCTTCCAGGCTTTCCTGGTGCGTTGCGTGGCGCAGCTCGTCGGGCGTGCCGTCGGCGGTGACACGGCCATGCGCGATCACCACCACGCGGTCGCACAGCGCGGCCACTTCCTGCATGATATGGCTGGAAAACAGCACGCACTTGCCTTCGTCGCGCAGCCGGCGAATAAACGTTCGCAGCGCGCGCGTGCTCATCACATCCAGGCCGTTGGTTGGTTCATCCAGCAGGATGTTCTGCGGCTCGTGCACCAGCGCGCGCGCCAGCGCCACCTTGACGCGCTGGCCCTGCGAAAAGCCTTCGGTGCGGCGGTCGGCAATATCCTGCATGTCGAGCAGCCTGATCAGCGCGTCGATCTGTGTTTCCAGCGCGCTGCCGCCGCGCCCGTGCAGCCGCCCGAAGTAGCGGATGTGCTCGCGCGCGGTCAGGCGCGGGTAGAGGCCGCGGTTGTCGGGCAGCACGCCAATGCGCTCGCGCACCGCCATTGTTTCAGTGGCCGAGTCGCGGCCATCCACCAGCGCGTGGCCCGAGTCGGGCGCGAGCAGCGTATACAGAATGCGCAGCGTGGTGGTTTTGCCCGCGCCATTCGGCCCAAGCAGCCCGGTGATCTGGCCGTCGTGCGCGCCGAACGACACATCTTCAACGGCGGTGATTGCGCCAAACGATTTGTGCAGATGCTGCACGTCGATCATAACGCTTTATCCTAACTCGAAAACAGAGCCGAGAACCGAGAACCACGGAACCGAGAACCACAGAACCGAGAACCAA
>LJCR01001140.1 GCA_001399705.1 Kouleothrix aurantiaca | reverse complement strand
CTTGGCGTGCACGCTGCCCAGCGCAAGCACTTCCTGCCGCTCGGCCACGGTGCTGCGGAACAAGAGCGAGACCGCCAGCAGGTAGACGAGCTGGCGCGGGTCGTCTTCGTTCAGCAGCTGGGTTTGCAGCTCCTCGGAAGGGTTGGGCAATAGCTGAAGGATCTGCTGGGCCAGACTGACAAGGTTGCGCATCAGCGCCTGTGTCTCAAGGTCGTCGCTGCTTTCGTCGGGCAGCACGCGCACGCGCGCGCGGATGTATGGCTCGGTTTGCAGCACTTCGACGATCTCGATCTTCTCAAGGCCCTGCACCGCCACGCGCAATGTGTTGTCGGGCAGGCGCAAGAGCCGGTGCACCATCGCCGCCGTGCCGACCTCGTAGTAGTCGCCAGCCGTGATGACCGGCGGGCGCTCCTGCTCGTTTCGCAGCGTCACCAGGCCGATCATCCGCTCGCCAAGCACGGCGTCGTCGATCAGCCTGATCGACTGTTCCTGCCCGACCGCCAGCGGGATCACCGTCATGGGGTAGATCACCATATTGAAGAGCGGCAGGATCGCAAGCTCGTCGGGGATGGGCGGCGCGGGCGCGCGCGCCTCGTCGAGCGGCTGCTCGTAGCTGCCCTGGTCGTCGCCCTCGCTCATGGGGTTCTCCACCGCGCCGCGCACCGCGCGGGGCGCGCTACTGCTTACTCAATGGGGTGATGGCGACCCGGGTGGGCGCCACGCGCGGCAGCTCAACGATCAGAAAGCCATCGTCGTAGCGGGCGCTGACGCGCTCGATATCGAAGGGCTGGCCGACAAAAATCTCGACCGCGAACGCGCCATAGTTGATGCCCATCTGGCGGTAGCCCAGCGGCGGCTGCTCGTGCTGCTCGGGGCGCTGGCCTTCGATGCGCAGGCCGTGCTCGTCGAGCGTAATTGCGATCTCGGCATCGCGCATTCCGGCCAGCTCCAGGCGCACCACAAAGGCCTGCTCGGTTTCATAAACATCGGTGGGCGGCTGCCAGATCTCGTGGCGCGGCGACACCACCAGCAGCGTGCCAGGGCTGGCCCACTGGTTCTGAAAGGCGCGCTCAAGCTGCTGCTGCAGGCTGCGCTGATCGCGGCGGCTGGGCGCTCGGCGCAGGTATACCACGCGCTGCATCGCGTTCTCCTTTGGTATGGTGGGTGCCAGAGCGGGCATTATAGCATTGGGGTGAGGTGAAGGCAATGGCCGGCGGGCACAAAAAAACAGGCCGCCACGCAGCGCCTGCTTTTCTTGCGAATGAATGCGCGCCTACTCAGTGCCGGATGAGCCGAGCGCGCTGGAGCGGATGGGCAGCAAGCCGCGCGCGATATCGATGATCTCATCGATCATAAACGGCTTGGCGATAAAGTGCGAAACGCCGGCCCTGCGCGCCGCGCGCCGTACCGATGCATCATCGTAGGCGGTAAAAATCACTGTTGGTAAGGCGGGCGCTTTTTCTTTCAGCTGCTCGATCATAGCGATGCCATTCATGCCGCGCAGGTTGTAATCGCTGAGCACAAGGTCGTAGCGGCCGTGTTGCCAGAGCTCCAGCCCTTCCTCGGCAGAATATGCCTGGTCGAGCTGGTAAGGCTGGCCAAGGCCCTGCATGGCAATTGCGATCACGCGCGCAATACTGCCGTCGTCTTCGACCAGTAAAATTCGCAGCGGTTGAGTTTCCATACGCACAGAGCTCTTCACTAGCCCCACCAAAAAAGAGGGATGTTTATGGTACCATGCGCCTGGCGCAGTTCCAACTAACGATCTCGTCATTTGGCAGCCATGGCGATAACAAAAATGCAAGCTGCGGCGCGATCTCTGAAGCGGGATGGCGTTCGGCGGCAGTGAAAGTCGATGTGCTTTATAAACGCAGAATTCATCTGTTTTTTGCGTAGAGCCGTATAAGGCATAGCGAGCGTGTGTCGTAGCGATGCGACCGTTCGGTTGCAGGTTCACAGGTTGAAGGTTCACAGGTTGCAGGTTCACAGGTTGCAGGTTCACAGGTTGCAGGTTCACAGGTTGAAGGTTGCAGGTTCACAGGTTCACAGGTTGCAGGTTCACAGGTTGAAGGTTGCAGGTTAGACGGTTCTCTGCCCTTCGTGTCTTCGTGCCTTCGTGGTTCTCGGTTCCGTGGTTCTGCGGCTCTCGGTT
>LJCR01000114.1 GCA_001399705.1 Kouleothrix aurantiaca | reverse complement strand
GATATGAGGCCTCTCATCTGCGTTATCTGCGTAATCTGTGGATGATGAATTTTCGGATTCTGACAGAGCCCTGAGCCGCCTCACGCGCTGCCAAGGCCTCAGGCAAGCTGTGATATAATGAACAAACGTGTGAGGGTAGCCAGCGTAACGCTGTGAGAGCGAGGTCGGAATGGCGATTGTGTTTCAGATCCACCGCATTCTGGGCGAAATGGTCCTGCCGCTGCTGACGCTGATTGTCGCAATCTGGCTGACAGCGACGTGGAAGCCGGGCGGGCCGGCGCAGCCGGCGGCGCGCTTCTTCCCTATGCTGGTCGATCTGCAGGTGTTGATTGGCCTGATCTATTACGTCTATCTGCTAGTTGGTGGCAACTCGCGCATGCTGTCGTTTCCGTTTATTCTGCACCCGATTATCGGCATTATTGCCACGGTTGTGGCGCACCGCGCGGTAAAGGGCAATGGCCTGCTGCCGAACCTGGGGCGCTGGTCGCCGCTGGCCTCGCTGGCAATTCTGCTAGTGCTCGTGCTGATCAACGTCATGCTGGGTATGCCAGCCCGGGCATAGGCGACTTTGGCGAGAGCCGAACCACCAAGACACGAAGGCACCAAGAAAAGCCGAGCACAAATACGCCTTTAATTGCCACAAAGACTCGAAGACGCGAAGATTATAGCTTCTGAAAGCCCTTCGTGCCTTTGTGCCTTTGTGGCAATCGTTTCTGGTACTTTCGAGGTTTTCCTCTGGTTTCTTATCTTCTTTCCGCGTTGAGCGCACGCGAGCGCCGCGCCCGCTGCGCCAGCCAGAACAATCCCCAGCCAATCGCCAGCCCCACCATGTCCACCAGCACATCGCGCCCATCGTCGAAGACCAGCCCGCGACCTTTTCCCATAAGCTGCAGCGCCTCCTGCGCCACGCCCGCGAGAATCATCAGGGCATAGCGCCATGGCCGCCCGCGCAGTGCCGGGAAGGTCGCCAGCGCCAGCCCGCCCAGCAGCGCGAACAGCGTGGCGTGCCCAACGGCGTGCTGCGCGTCGGTGGGGAAGGTGCGCACGATCAGGTCGCCAAGCGCGTGCCAGTGCTCGCCCAGCCACTCGAACGGGAAGACGACGAAGCCCAGCAGCGCCAGCAGCGGCGCGGCGCGGCGCGAACGAAGCGTGTGCGAGAATGTGTG
This sequence comes from Kouleothrix aurantiaca, assembly GCA_001399705.1. Taxonomy (GTDB): domain Bacteria; phylum Chloroflexota; class Chloroflexia; order Chloroflexales; family Roseiflexaceae; genus Kouleothrix; species Kouleothrix aurantiaca. The sequence goes on along the minus strand of LJCR01000114.1, from coordinate 5,763 downwards.
CATGGAATGCTCCTTTGTGACGACCGACCACAGACGAATGACGACCGAAAAATTCACCACAGAGACACAGAGGCACGGAGGGTTAGAAGTTAGCAGGTTGCATGTTTGAAGGTTGCAGGACGACCGACCACAGACGAACGACGACCGGAAAATTCACCACAGATGTCCATGCGGCTGCGCCGCACCCTGATGGATGAAAATAGAACGCGAACAGTTCTTGGTTCTATTTTCGTGTTAGAGGCACGGAGGACGAAGATATTTTGGCATCCTGAGTAGCGGCGCAGCCGCGTATCGAAGGGTGCCGACTACCAACTGCCAACTGCCAACTGCCAAACGCTGCACGCACCCTTTCATCTCGTCACCTCGCCAACCTGCAACCTCCAAACTTGTAACCCGCCAACCGACACGCACAGCTTACCCCAGCGCGGCGCGCGGCGAAACGCCTCAGGCACACGTGGGCGCGCACTCAGGTGCATGCAAGCCGCAACGCATTGCAAAACGCGGGTGGGTCGGGTAGAATATCGCCCCAGTGACGGCGCGCTGCGCCATTTTGCGCGGCCAGCCAGCGAGAAACGCATGAAACTGATCGTCCAGATCCCGGTGCTGAACGAAGCCGCCACAATCGCGGCCGTGATTCGCGACATCCCGCGCGCCATCCCCGGCGTCGACAGCGTCGAGGTGCTGATCATCGACGACGGCTGCACCGACGACACGGTTGAGATCGCGCTTGCGCACGGCGCGGATTTTGTCGTGCGCCACACCGGGCGCAAGGGGCTGGCGCGCGCCTTTCAGACGGGCATCGACACGGCGCTGCGCCGCGCGATTGCCGGCACCCTGGCGCGCAACGTGCCCGCAAGCTACACCAACATCGCCCTGATGACGGCCTTCCTGCTCGATTTTGGCGCGGCGCGCTTCCGCGAACCAGCGTGGCAGGCCAAATCCGAGCAGCTCGCCGCCAAGATTCTTCAGCGTTTTCGCGCCAACCGCACCTTCGACGAATATAACTCGCCAACCTACTACGCAATCGACCTGTATGCGCTGGCGCTGTGGCGTTCCTATGCTTCTTCGCCAGCCTTGCGCGCAGCCGGCGCAGAAATGGAAGCCGCGCTGTGGAGCGACATTGCGCAGTTCTACCATGCCGGGATGCGCAACCTCGCCGGGCCATACGACCGCAGCTATGGCATGGATATGCGCCATTATGTGGCCGGCGTGGGCATGTGGATCTGGCTGGCTAGTGGCTACGCGCGCGCGCCCTTCCCCGACCTCAGCCAGCCATTCGAGCACGCATGGGATTTCGCGATTGCGCCGCTGGTTGCGCTGCTGGGCGCACAGATCCCGCCCGAGGCGCTGCCATACTTCCTCGCATTCCAGGGCGAGCGCCAGGTCGAGCGGGTGATCGCCGCCGAGCCGCGGCGCGTTGCTATCGCATGGCTCGGCCCGCACCTCATGCTCGGCGCGCAAGACTCGTCCAGCAGCCACGTCATGAACGAGCAGTTTCACCCCGCAACCGCGCACTGGCAGTTCGCGGGCGAGCCGCTTGGCTGGCTGCGGCTGCGCACCAGCGCGCCCACCGACGCCTGGGCCGAGCGCGGTCGCCTTTCAATCGTTTGCGCGCAGCCAGCCGGCCATGATCCAACGTTTGTGTTCCAGATCGCGGCGGAAGGTGTCGATCTCGCTGCGCTGCGCCACAACCATTGGGCGCTGCCGGGGCTTTCTGTGCGCGTCGAGACCAACGCGGCCGGCCCCCCAGCCACGCGCAACCGCGACCTGGCCGAGATTCGCTACACCGCGCCCGCCGACGGCACAAACGCGCCGGTGCGCTTCACACTACGGTTCGAGCAGGAAGAATAACCCTTTCGGCTGGGCATTGGCACCAAAAGAAGTTCGCGGATCCTGTGCCACCCGCGAACTTCTGTGTACAGAGTTGTCTCGGTTCCAGCGCTAGATATCTGCCTGCTACGCCGCGAGCGCCGGTCCATCTGCACTACGCTCGCGTGCTTCCATCTGGCCTACAATCGTGAACCGATAGAAGCGCAAATACCCGATAAAAATGAACGCAGCGCTCGCCGCATTGAACGCCAGCCGCGACCAATGCCAGGTCTGAAATTCATTAGCCGTCTGCCGAAGCACATCGGCCGAATGCTGCGCAGCGCCTTCCACGAACAAGATCGTGTTGCGCGGCCAGAAGAACAGCATCGAGCTTACGCCTTCGCACAGAATCATCAGCACGCTCGCCGCAACCCACCAGCGCGCAGATGGGATGCGCCAGCTGACCAGCAGCGCGATGGCGCCAAGAAAAACGCTGGCCATGCCAAGCGGGCGAAAAAACTGCGCTGGGCCAGTGACCGACATAAACTGAAGGGCGATGGGAAAGCGCTCGGGTGCATTGTAAAAAATATTTGGGTAGATCACGAACGTTTCCAGCACAAGGCTGCCCAATAATATCAGCATCACCCACAGGTACAGCAAGAGCGCTGCAGAAGTTATGCGTTGCATAGGATCACTCCTCTCGTTTCTGACGATTGCCCAGCACCAGGGCGCCAATGCCCGCCACCACCGCGAGCGCGCCGCTCAGAACCTCGGCAAGTGCGGAAAAAAAGAACGGGTTGGTGTGCGGCAGCGAAAGGTTGTAGAGCAGAAACGGGTTGCTGAAAAACAAGCCCCCGGCGATCACAGCGCCGATAAGTGGTGCCCAGCGCCACCCTGTTGCCACAAGAACAGCGCCGCCGGCAAGGCACGCAACAACAATGCTAACCTCGCGATCAAACCCGCCAAGCCAGATCAGCTCCGACGCGAAGGCCAGCGCATTGCACGCCAAGCCAATCGCGGTCAGCGTGGTAAAATTCGGGTAAGTGCCACGCCCACGCCTTTGATGCGTTGTCATTCATTTCTCCTCACCGTATTCCAGGCGCCAAACGCCGTCGTAGTTCGGCGGCTCGTATAGGACGCCACGATAGCGCCCAGCAGTGCACACCTGCAGGGCCGAAATGGGTGATTACGCGGGTGATTCTGCGCAACATGCGATGGGTGAGGAGCACAGGGTTAGGCCCTGAAGCGAGTAGTGTTTTGTGCGGCCAAATGGCATTGTATGAGCAGCGTTATGCCGTTGCAGGCTGAGAGCACATGAGAGGAGGTTACGCTATGACCGCTCGCATACGACACTGCAGCACATCGCCGTGCTGAGCTGGCTCCGCATTACAGGTCACGCCCTGTTCCTGATCGGATGCGTTTCTACGCCATGGCAAGCGGATTTGCGTGCATGAAGATCTGTTGCCGCGCTCAGCGCAGGATGCCCAAATGCCGGGAAGGCATCGGTGCGCAGCTCGACCGGCTGTCTTCAATCTGGCAGACTATCGGTTTCAGATGGAGTTCGACCTTGCCGGCCTCGATCTTGTCCGGGTCGAGCAAATTGTTGATCAGCGCCCTACGTGCTCAACTTGATGCGCCATCGCCCCGAGCATTGTATTGCCAGATGCAGCGTTAGCCATCGACAGGCTTGGTGGGCTACCAGGAATACTCCAGGCTGCTGACACGCCTGATCAGAGGGCGATTTTGCAGTCACTTTTTACGAGTGTCACCCTGGAGCCGCATGTAGCGACAAAAGCAAAAGCCCGCGACAAATATCGCGAGCTTCTTCTGAAGATTGATCAAAAGGTTGAAAGTACGGATTGGTGGGCCGGGTGGGCACATAGCCTACGCAACGAACATCAATTAACTTCTCTCGCTTCTCAGCTACCTGATGAGCTGAAGCCATTCAGGGTTGTTGTTTAACCAACAGCCTGTGTGAGCTTCCAAGGAAGCTGAGCAAGCGATCTTCCCCAAATGAGAGAAGACCTTTCGACTAGCCGGCAAGCACCGTTCGAAAGATCTTCTTCATCGCTTGCTCCATCTTAGCATTCTCTCGACTCAAGTCAAGAGGATGCGAGGAGCACCTCGTGAAAATCTACGATTGCTTTCGCATTCCGCACCACACTCGTGTGCTGGTGCTCGTTACAATATGCGGAGGTGTTCAATGATGCACCTCCAAACATCGACGCCGCCCGTTGAGTTGTGTGCCAATGGCACAGACTCACCAATGCTCATCCAGGCACTAAACCTAGCTCGCCTGGGTTACTACGTCCATCCGCTCTGCTGGCCCGATGCCGATGGACACTGTGCATGCGGTCGCCATCACGCGGACAATAAAGCTGGCAAAGCACCACTTGCAGCCACTGGCAGCGACAGTGCAACCCGCGACGAGACGACTATTCGCAATTGGTGGGCGCGCTGGCCAAAAGCGAATATCGGTATCAACGCAGAGCTCTCCGGTATTATCGACATTGCGCCAGACAGTCCGCTCTGGGCTGCGCAGTTCAAGGCAAACGGGATGCCACCAACTGTTCTGTATCGCTCCGGTGGTGGGGCGGGGCGGTGGCATACCTGGTATCGACGTCCGGCTGGCTGTCCGACTGTCCGTGTCTGCAAAAAAGATCAGTACGACGTCATAGCTGAGGGCAACACCGTCGCACCCGCTAGTCGCCATCGCAGCGGACAGGATTACACGCTTCTTCGTGAGTTACTCCCAGTCGATGGGCTCCCCGAGGCACCGTCTTGGGCCGTGGAGATTCTACAAACCCGTGGCCAGATTGGGCCAGTTGTAGCGCCCGAAATCGATATAGAATCAGTCGCAAAGCGGCTCGGCAACATCGAGGCGATCAAGACACGCGTAATGAAAACGTTGCCTGAGATGGCAAGAGCTGCTCTGGAGGACTATACCAGTGCGCCTAGTCCATCTGAAGCGCGGTTTCGTGTGATTGGCGGCATCATGCAGCTGCCGAATGACGAGATCGTGGCAGTAATTCACTTCTGGGCCGATGAAGGCAAACTGCCCTGGGGGAACTTCGAGAAGAAAGGTCTCGCTAAGCAAACTGCCGAGATCTTGCGCTGTATTGCCAAGCACGAAGCAAGGATGCTCTGCAAGGGTCATCCACGCGTGACATCTCCTACGCACAGTGCTGACATGTTACCTGCGCGAGCGCTGACCAAATCACGTGCCAGGCGCGATCGGCCACAGCGGGTGGATGCTGACAAGCTGTTTGCCTACTACCGTCAAGAGGCACACAGTGGGGTGGTATTGATCAGCATCGCTGATGTGGCTAAGGCGTTCGGCACAAGCACAAGCACGATATCGCGCCTGGAGGATGGCTTGGTGGAGGCTGGCTTTATCCTACCACGCACGCGCGGTCGGTTGGGGCTGAGGCTTGTAGCAAAAACAATCAACATTGCGGCGTTGGAATCGAACCCACCCCTCGCCATCTGCGCAAAAACCACCAACATTGCGGCGGTGACTGATTCACCAAACGACAGTTTGTGCTATCCAGAAGCGAAGGAAGAACCTCAGGCCAGCATGTACAATCACGTTCCCCCTAGTATACATCCTAGGAACTCTGTTAGTCAGAGTGAGCAAAGCGGTGGGTTGTCGGCACACACAATGAGCTTGGGCGAGGCCGTTGCAGTCTATTTAGACACGCCCGTAGTAACAGATCGCGCGACAGGCGAACTGCAACGTATCCACAATGCAAAACGTTGCATCGCCTACGTGGAGTCACTTGCTCCGGGCCAGTGGTCCGCAGGAATGATTCGCATGGTGTATGGGCAAGTTGGCCGAGCGCGGCGGCAAGACATTTGGCGACAAGAGCGCGCCAAACTACGTGCGATGCAGAGGCCTGACGAATTGGCGCGCCATATTGCGGCGATTCAGCTTGGTCTTGTGCGGAACATTGG
>LJCR01001139.1 GCA_001399705.1 Kouleothrix aurantiaca | reverse complement strand
CGAAATTCTGCGCCTCGTTGCCCAGGGGCAGACCAACGCCGAGATTGCGCACGCGCTGGTGCTCAGCCCGCGCACCGTCGAGATGCACGTCGCCAACATTCTCGCCACGCTCGACAGCCGCTCGCGCGCCGAGGCCGTGCGCCGCGCCACTGAACTCGGCCTGCTCGAAAGCGTTAGCTAGCGCGCTTTCAGCGCAGGGTTTAGGGAATGGGGGATAGGGTTTAATACTATAATGCAGAAACTCTTACATGATTCCCGCACAGCGCAGGGTTTAGGGAATGGGGGATAGGGTTTAATACTACAATGCAGGAACTCTTACATGATTCCCGTATAGCTTTCTTGATATTGCACTAGGTGCGCCTTGCTTTTGCCACGGTTGCAGGTTTGCGAGTTGCAGGTTTGCGAGTTGCAGGTTTGCGAGTTGCAGGTTTGCGAGTTGCAGGTTGCAGGTTCGTGCTTCCTGCCACCTGCCACCTGCCACCTGCCACCTGCCACCTGCCACCTGCCACCTGCCACCTGCCACCTGTTCGGTTCTGCAGTTCTCAGTCTGGGCCTGTAGTAATACGCCCTTTGTCGATTCTGCGCCTCCCCAACTACCGTATAACCTGCGCAAAAATACCGTAGATCCCCGCATCTCAAATCGCGCGCTTCGGCCTATACTTCGTGCCATTGAAACACGTGCGCCAGGCCCGCCGGGCAGAAAGAATATCGTATGCACGATCTCTTGCACATGCCCGCCGAGCGCGCCGCCTACCAGATGTGGAACGCCTACCGCAGCGTGATCATGGGCGAGCTGGATTGGACAAAGACGCTGGAGAAGCAGCTCGATCACGACCGCAAGCTGCGCCAGCGATAGGCAGGCGGCAGCGAGCAGCCAGCAGGGAACAGCGCGCTGCGATTTCGGCTGAATACTTCCAGCAGAAAGAGGTGCGCGGCAATGCATTCGCCGCGCACCTCTTTACTTTTCACCTCTTCACCGTTTCACTCCGTCACCGTTTAGGCCACCCCCTGCGCGGCGGCCAGCTCCTGCTGCACCACCTGCACCACCAGGTCATCCAGCCGCTCGACGGTGAAGGATTGCGGGTCGACCTGATGCACGGTTGTGTCGCCAGGCGTGCCGCCGTTCGCGCCTTGCTGGTAGGTCAGGAAGATAAAGCGCGCCAGTGTCTGCTGGGCGATCTGGCGCATCACGTACTCGGCCTCGTTGCCGCTGTTGCTGGCCGCGATGGTGTAGACCTTGATGCCGCGCGCCACGGCTGCACGCGCTTCCTGCACATAGTCGTAGTCCTGCGGGTAGTCGAGGTGCGGCGGCGCATCGGCCACCAGAAAGGTCAGGCGCACGGCGTTGTCGGCCCAGCTCACGTTTTCGATTGCGGCGTGCAAGCCCTCGTTCAGCGACTCGGGGTCGTCGCCGCCGCCGCCCGCGCTGGTGGCAAGCAGCGTATCGCGGAACTGCGCCACGTCGGCGGTGAAATCGTGCACCTGCGTGACATAGGCGTCGCCCCGATCGCGGTAGGCCACTAGCCCGAAGCGCAGCTCGGGGCGCGGCTGGCTTGCGTCGATGCGCTCGGCGATGCTGGCGATAGTTTGCTGGATCTGCCCGATCTCGTCGCCCATGCTGCCGGTCGCGTCGAGCAGAAAGAGGACATCGAGGCGGGGCGTGGCTGGCGCAGCCTGCGTGTCGCGCAGCACAAATATTGGCGCGCGCTCTTGCCCGCGCGTCAGTGTGCTTGCGGCGCTGCTGTTGCCCTTCTCGATCAGCACGCGCAGCTGCTGCGCATTGCCCGAAACGCCGGCCACGCGCGGGAAGAAGACAGTTTTGCCGCCGGCAAAGGTGCGGCCTTCAAACACCTGCTGCTCACCATCGAAGATGCGCACGCGCGCGTCGAGCACCGGCCGGCCATCCGCATCGGCCACGCTGAGCAGGTAGCGCTCGCTGACATCGGCCTGGCGCGCACGAATGCCGGCCGAGCGCTGCAGGTAGGCCAGGTAGCTGTCGAAATCGGCGTTGTCGTCCACGTCGCCGGCGCGCAGCGGCGTGTATTGCCCCTGCGCAGAAATCGGCGCGGGCGTGGGCTGGGGCGCGCTGGACGCGGGCGGCGCAGTGGCTGCCGCACCAACGGCGGCGGCCGGCTCGGCGGCGCTGTCCATGCG
>LJCR01001138.1 GCA_001399705.1 Kouleothrix aurantiaca | reverse complement strand
CTTTGGCGGCGGGCGGCAGGGTGGCGCTGGCGTTCTGGCCCGAAACCACCCACACAATTGCAATGACAATCAAGCCAACCAGCGCGCCGCCCGCCGCCATGATGATCTCGCGGCGGCTCAGGCCAGTGCGGCGCGGGGCGGCTTGCGTAGTGGAAGGCGCTACGCCGCCAATGCTGGCGTCGTAGGCGCGGCGGCGAGCCGGGTCGGCGAGTACGGCGTGGGCGTTAGCAAGCTCGCTGCTGCGCGATTCGGCTACCTGCCGGAATTCTTCGCCAAGCTCGGCAACCCGCTCGGGGCTGTAGCGTGCGCGCTGGCGCTGATACGCCGCCTCGATCTCGGCGGCGCTTGCCTGCACCGGAATATCGAGCAGAGTGTAATAAGTTTCCATATGTTTACTATAAGAAACGTAAGCAGCCGTCATTTTAACATATTCGCCCCGCCGTGTGTAGGGGCAATTTTAACCAATTCGCGGAGCGCCCGCAGGAGGCCATTTTATTCGCGCTGTCGCCTTTGACGTGGAGTTGTTACGCGCGCAACAGCAATGCTGAATTGTGTTACACATGGAATCACAGCGGGTGTTTACCGAAATATAGTAATGCAAAATATTCATTGTTGGGCCTGCTATACTTTTAGCTGCCCAGGTGTTCTTTGAAACATACCTAAACACTTCTTTTCTTGTGATAATGAGCGATAGATACATTACTGTGGTGTGAAGTTTGTTTGTACGTCAAGGTTCTTCATGAAGAATACTCGTTCGCGCCGAGCAGGCATATGCCGTCTGCTGATAACACTTTTGCTTCTTTCCAGCCTCCTCGCCGCCTGTACAAGCGACGAGCGGCCGCCCGATCTGACGCGCTCGGACGGCGTGGTGACGATTGGCTTTGGCGTGCCGCCAGCAGAGCGCGCCTTGTATCAGCCATTGATCGCGACGTTCAACGAGCAAAACCCCGACATGCGCGTGCAAATGGTTGGGATTAGCACAGATGGCGATTCTAACGAAGTGGTTGGGCGGGCGACGCGTGCTGCCGACACGGCCGCTGTGGATTCCGTCAGCCGCGCCGACATGACGAGCGGACGCTTGTTCGATCTTGCGCCACTCGCCGACGCCGACGCCACATTCGCACGCGATGACTGGTACCCTGGTACGCTGGATATGTTCACGGTGGATAATCGCCTGTTTATGCTGCCGCGCAGCGCGCCGCTGCCGCTGCTTGCGTATAACAAGCAACTGTGGGCCAGCCGAGGCTTGCCGCCACCGCAACCAGATTGGACATGGCAAGATCTTGCGGCGGCGGCTACACAACTGGCGCGCAAACAAGGCGATACGATCGACGTGTATGGTCTTTACGACGGCGGCGATGGGCGTTATGCGCTGCTTGGCGAGCTAGCGAGCGCCGGGATACTGCCATTTGCCACGCCAGCGGGACAGTTTCGGCTGGATGAGCCAAAGGTCGCGCAAGCGATCGAACGCGTTCGCGCGCTGGTTGAGAGCGGGGCAGTCGCGCTCACAAGCCCTTCGGCGCGTGGAACCGTCGAGAACGATAATCCATATCAGCTGATCTTCGATCAGCACGCAGCGATCTGGTGGCCGCAATACTTTCGCCCGAACGCATCGAACGCGCCTGCTCCACCATTCGACGTTGGCACCGTGCCCATGCCGTCGCTGCCGCTGCCATATTCTGATGTGGTGCTTGCGCCCGGCGGCTATATCATGAGCAGTGGCACGCGCTACCCACAGCAGGCGTGGCGCTGGCTTTCGTTTCTCAGCCAGCAGTCTCTCGGCGTTCAGTATGCGGTAGCGGCAGCCGCGCCAGTGCCACCGCGCCGGTCGCTGGCCGAAAGTTCTGGTTACTGGAAGAACTTCGATGCAGAAACACGCCAGGCGGTCGAAACCGCGCTGCGCCGCCCCTCATCCCTGATCCCGATTGGCAAGCAACAGCCCGAGGTTTTCGAGGCGCTCAGCCTGGCGCTTCATGCGGTCATAGACAATCACGAGCCAGTCGATCAAGCGTTGCAAAACGCCCAGGCACGGCTGAGCGAACAGCTTGCGCAACTTCCAGCGCCCGCTGCCACGAACATCCCTCCGTCGGTCGCAACGCCTCTGCCGGAAAGCGCACCTCCCGGCGCGAGCGCGCTGACGTTTAGCGCCTGGGGT
>LJCR01001137.1 GCA_001399705.1 Kouleothrix aurantiaca | reverse complement strand
AGTACGGCAGCGAGCTGCAGATCACGCGGCGCTGGCTGAGCGCCAAGTTCTTTTTTCTCATATTTTTCTGCCTGGTCTGGGATGGCTTTCTGGTGGTGTGGTTCGGCATCGCGCTCGCCAGCAAGATCTGGATGATGGCAGCCTTTGCCACTGGCCACGCGCTGATCGGCCTGTTCCTGACCTACTATACGATCGCCGGCTTCCTCAACCGCACGCGCGTGGGCGTCAGCCACTCGCAGATCGCCGTGCGCCACGGCCCGCTGCCCTGGTGGGGCAACAAACACCTCGAAACATCCGACATCGCGCAATTGTACTGCAAGGAAACGATCACGCGCAGCCGCGGCACCACCAACGCCTCGTTCTCGCTCCACGCGATGATGCGCAGCGGCGGCGAGCAGAAGCTGCTGGCCGATCTCGACAGCTCCGAGCAGGCGCTGTACTTCGAGCAGGAAATCGAGCGCTACCTGGGCATCAAGAACGTGCCGGTGCGCGGCGAGATGGCGCGATGAGCCATTCGCATATTGTGGCCGGGCAGGGTATAATCGGGAACATCCCGGTTGCGGCCCGCCGTATGGTGTCGTATGTGTTCCGCTTGCGGAACCAGCTGCCACGGCGCGCCCGGCCACCGCATGATTTGCCCGGCCCTGTGCCGCTGCACCAATATGACGATATGACAACCGAAGCAATCGCGACCCTTGATCACGACGATCCATTATTCCGCCTGCTGAGCAGCGATGTATGGCCGCGCCAGCTTGGCCTGCCCGCCCCGCCCGATTTCGAAGTTTCGAAACTGCACCCCAGCGGCATTGCCTACCGCTATGCCGACCCGGACAGCGGCACGGCAGTGGTGGGCAAATTTTTTGGCAACAAGTGGGTGCATGGCTCGCAGGAAGGCAACCAGCCACTGCGCGCGATGCTGCTCCAGCGCGAGTTTGCCAACTTGCAGCTTGTGCAGGCGCTGGGCTTCGACCAGGGCGCGTACCAGGTGGTGCGTCCACTGGTGATGGAACCCGCGATCAACCTGGTGCTGATCGAAACCGCCGCGCCCGGCACCGATCTGCTGGCCGCTATTCGCGCCGCTGCCTTCCAGGGCGCGGGCGCGCGGCTGCGCCGCTTCCTCACGGCGGTGGCGGGCTGGCTCGCCGCGCTGCACCGCCGCTCGGCAATCAATCGCGCCGTCGAGCCGGTTGACGCGATTTCCTACTTCAATAAGCTGCTTGGCCAGCTGCGCACCTGGGATATTATGGACTGGGCCGAGCTGGCGCGCTTTGAGCGCTTGCGCGACCGCTGGGTGGCGAGTGGGATGCTCGGCGTAGCACAGCAGGCGCTGGTACATGGCGATGCTACCCCCGCGCACTTCCTCTACGACGGCACCACCGTGACGGTGATCGACCTGGAGCGGCTGCGCGCCGCGGACCCCGCCGCCGACCTGGGCAGCATTGCCGCCGAGCTGCGGCATATGCTTTCGTGGTATAAGGGCGACGCGTGGGCCGGCGAGCCATACATCCGCCACTTCTACGCGCAGTATGCCGCGCACATGAACCTTTCCGGCCCTGAGTTCGACGCGCTGACCGAGCGCTGCCGCTTCTACATGGGCACCACCGAGCTGCGCATCTGCCGCAACTCCTGGGTCGATCTGAGCTACCGCCGCGCTTTTCTGGCCGAGGCCGAGCGCTGCCTGGCGCTGTAGAGAGCGATTGAGCGTAGAGCGTAGAGCGCAGCAATTACAAGCATCGAAATAGCAGAACCAGGAACCGCTGAACCGAGAACCTGCAACCCGCAACCCAAAAACCTTCGCGACCTTTGCGCGCTTTGCGGTGAAACCTCTCGTCGTCTGTCGTCGTTCGTCTTCCGTCTATTGTCGTTCGTCCGTGGTCTACATTATGCGCTACGATGCGATTCTTTTCGATGTCTACGGCACGCTGATCGACATCCGCACCGACGAGCGGCGCGCGAGCCTGTGGATGCGGCTGGCGCGCTTTTTGCGCTACCAGGGCGTGCCAGCCGAGCCGCAGATCCTGCGCGGGCTGTTCTTCACTGCCGCGCGCGCCAGCCAGCACACCAGCGCCGAGCGCTTCCCCGAAGTCGATCTGCTGGCGACCTGGGGCGTGCTGCTGGGCGAGCTGGGCTACCGTGGGCCGGACGAGGTGCTGCTAC
>LJCR01001136.1 GCA_001399705.1 Kouleothrix aurantiaca | reverse complement strand
CGATTACGATCGACCCGGTCCCCAGCGCCACCGACGATTACCTGCGTGTGTTTGCGCTGGGTGGCGCGCTGGGCCTGCTGCTGCATCAGCGCGGCCAGCTCGTGCTGCATGCCAGCGCAGTAGCCATCCATGGCAGGGCGGTCGCTTTTCTGGGCTGCTCGGGGGAAGGCAAATCGACTACGGCGGCGGCATTGCACGCGCGCGGCCACGCCATGCTGGCCGACGATATGGTTGCGCTCGATCTGAATGCGCCCGCGCCACTGCTTGCGCCTGGCTACCCGCGCCTGAAAGTCTGGCCCGCCGTCGCCGATGTGCTCCAGCTCGACATGGCCGACCTGCACGAGTTCAATGCCGACGACGAGCGCCGCGACTGGCGTTCGGCAGACGCATATTCGTCCGCGCCGCTCGCGCTGCACCGCATCTATGTGCTCGAAGAAGCCGAGGACGGCGCAGAAGCCAGCATCGAGCCGCTCGGCGCGCAAAATGCCTTTGCATCGCTGCTCCAGTTCCCATACGCAGTTGGTTTGCTGGGCAACAGTGGCTCAACGCCGGCCTACTTTCGCCAGTGCATCGCGCTCGCCAGCCAGGTGCCGGTCTTTCGCATCAGCCGCCCGCGCCGCCTGGCCGATCTGCCACAGATCGCCGCCATGATCGACGCACACATTGCCAGCGGAAGCCCTGCTAATGGCTTTCGCTAAGCCGCTCACTACGCTGGCCGCCCGCAGTGGCGCGGGGCTGGCCGCAATTCGCCGCACACTCGCGCTGATCTGGGCTGCTGCGCCCGCGCTCACGGCTAGCGCGGCTGCGCTGACACTGGTGCAGGCTGCGCTGCCAGTTGCCCTCATCTCCCTGAGCCGCCCGCTCGTCGATAGCCTGGCTGCCGTGGTTGCAGCAGGCACCGACGGGCCGGCAATGGCGCGCTGCCTGTGGCTGGCAGGCACCATGGGCGCGCTGCTGTTTGCTTCCGAGCTACTGAACAGCGCCGGTGCCTGGCTGCGCGCGGCCCAGGCCGAGCGCGTCGAAGATGCGATTCGCGCGCTGGTGCACGAGAAATCGCTCAGCGTCGATCTGGCCTTCTACGAATCATCCGACTACTACGATCAGCTGCACCGCGCGCGCGAAGAAGCTGCCGCGCGCCCGCTTGAGCTGCTCGAACACCTCAGCACCCTGCTGCAAAACGGCCTGACGCTTGCAGGGCTTGGCGCAATGCTATTGAGCTATGGCGCAGCGCTGCCCGCCATCCTCGCAATCAGCGCGCTGCCAACATTTGCCGTTGTGCTGCGCAACAGCCGCCAGTATCACGCCTGGTGGGCGCGCACCACCGCCGACCGACGCTGGGCGAACTATTATGATGTCATGCTGACGAGTGGCGAATCGGCTGCCGAGCTGCGTTTATTTGGTATTGGCCCAACATTTCGCCGCGCCTACGGCAGCATCCGCCAGCGGCTTGTGCGCGAACGGATGCGCCTGCTGCGCGGGCAATCGCTGGCGCAGGCCAGCACCAGCGCAGGCACACTGATCATTGCTGGCGCGGCACTGCTATGGATGCTCGGCCGCGCAGCGCGTGGCGAAGCCACGCTGGGCGATTTGGTGCTGTTCTACCAGATCTTTGATCGCGGGCAAACCCTGGTGCGTTCGCTGCTCAGCAATCTCGGCCAGATCTATGCCAACAGCTTGTTTGTGAGCAACCTGTTTGCCTTTCTCGATCTCCAGCCGCAGGTTGTCGATCCTGCCGCGCCACTGCCGGCCAGTCTGCGGCGCGGCATCGAGTTCCGCAATGTCAGCTTCTGCTACCCTGGCAGCGAGCGGGTGGCGCTCGACGGCTTCTCAATGAGCGTTCCGGCTGGCCGTGTGGTGGCAATTGTTGGCGCAAACGGGGCCGGCAAAAGCACCCTGGTGAAATTGCTGTGCCGCTTCTACGATCCAGCGGCCGGCACAATCGAATTCGATGGCGTGGATGTGCGCGCGCTGGCCCAGCACAAACTGCGGCAGCTGATCACGGTGCTGTTTCAATCGCCGCTTGAGTACCATGCCACGGCGGGCGAAAATATTGGCATCAGCGCCGCCAGTGCCGCGCCGCGTGCGGCGGACATTGAAACCGCCGCGCGCGGCGCAGGCGCGCACGATTTCATTGCCCGCCTGCCCGAAGCCTACGAT
>LJCR01001135.1 GCA_001399705.1 Kouleothrix aurantiaca | reverse complement strand
CTCACGCCCTGGCGCGCCGCGCTGCTGCGCGAGCTGGATGCCGGCCATCTGCCGGCCGCCGTCTACGCGTCCGGCGCGGCGGAGAGGGCGAAGGCGGCCTGATGAGTGCTGGAGACGCCAATAGCGCGCGGTCCATGGTCGACCGCGCCCAGGCGCTGGCGGCGCTGCTGGCTCGCACGCTGCGTATCGGCGAGCGTGAGGTCAGCGGAGCGTGGACCGGACAGGCTCTGCCGAAAGAGCGCGGCGGCGCGACGTCCCAGGACGAGGCCGAGCTTCTCGGCCCGGGCGGGGTTCGGCTGTGGCTGTACCGCCTCGTCCTTGGGCCGGGCAAGCCGCCGCGCATTCACATGCAGGCGCAATTCCCGGACGCGGGCGAATACTACACGTACCATGACCCGCGCTTCGAGCGCTCATTTGGGGCCTGGCGCGATGACGCTGCCATTGCCAGGGAGATGGCGCAGAGGCTGCTGCCGGACTATTTAGCGTATTTTGCCGTGGTCGCTCGGCGGAAGGAGGTCGGCTGCGCGATCGCCGATCGGCGCTACGACGACCTCGCGCTTGTGGGACAGGTCCTGACCGCGGATCTGCCCGACCTTCCGCCATCCGCACGCGTGCCTCGCGTCCGCAACCGCGTCAGCATCTACTACAGCATCGAGCGGCCGGACGGGCTGGAGGTAACCGCTGAGTCGCCCGAGATAGGCGCGGTAACGCTCAAGCTGAGCGGACTCAGCGTTGAGGATGCGCTGGATCTGCTGGAATACGCCATCGCCCAGCGGCGCTCGGCGCGGGATGGGGGCTGATCGTTCCCGCGGACATGCCGTGGCGAGGTCCTTGCAATATCCCGCGGCATGAGGCCACTCCAGCCAGGAGGCAGATAATGTGCGAGACGACGACACATGCCCCGATCATCGCAGGCGCACGGGAGAGCGCGGTCACGCCCCATCTTGCGCGGCTGCGCTGGCTGCTCGGGACGCTCTGGCGTGCGCGCTACGAACTCGTGGGGCTCGCGCTGCTCCTGGAGGCGGCGGTCGGCCTCCCTGCAACGATCGCGGTGTTCGTAGGGTACGATGCCACAAGCGTGCTGATCGTCGCGCTGGCCGCCACGTGGGGCGCGTTCGTCATGGCGGTAGCTTGTACCATCCGAGAGGTGAGTCGATCCGAAGCTGAGTCGCACGCGCTACCCGGCACAAGCTGATCTTTTCTGGTACCATGCACAGCATCGGGATGCGCTGCACGTGGCAATGAAGGAGCCCCCGCCGATGCCGGAATATTGGTCAGCGACTGTGGTCGACCAGGTTCATTGCCTGACGGTGCTGGATCGGCGAGTTGCGGAGTGCGACGAGGCTGCGGCGGCGATCCATACCCAGGCTGCCGTGCAGGCCGTGCTCGCCTACGTGCGCAGCTACGGCGATCGGTACGAGGCAGCCGGTATCATCCTGCTCGCGCCGCTCGGTATCCGCATCGACCCGCCGGCCCGCTTCCCGACGATTGGCCGCGCGGGTGGGGAGCAGGCGCAGGGAGCGCGCGCGAGCGCGGCGCCGGGGCTTATCGACATCGCCCGCCTGGGCGAGACACCACACCAGATCGCCGGCGCGCTGGCCGACGCCGGCCTGGAGGCCGCGAGCTGGCGCGACCGGGCCGGCGCGCCGGCCGATCTGTTCTGGCCGGTCCCGCGCGCGTACCTCGACGGGGATGATCGGACGTTATTTCTTAGTGAGCGACGTCGCGACCGCGTGCTGGCGCGACCTAATGACACGGTCATTGTGGAGTTGCCACTGAGTGTTGTCGCGCGCCCTGGCGCGCCGCTAGCCTGGCCGGATACACCGCCTCCCGTCCGCATCGACCTGGAAAGACGACCGACATGAGCCTGACAGGCCAGATCCGCGATTTATCCAGCCCGCTGCGCCGCTGGATGGAGACGATCGTGGATCGCGCCCGCGCCGCGGAGGCGGCGCGCGGCGTCAACGATCTCCTGGCTCCGATCCCGCCGCTACGGGTCGCGTCGAGCGACCACGCCACGGTGGCCGCCGCGCTGCGATTGGCCATGCGCGGCTGGGCGATGGTGCCGCCCACTCCGCGACCCGCGCCGATGAGCAGCGAGCAGGCGCACGCCGCGCTGGCCCAGCCCGCCTTTGGTGCGGTTCGCGCCGGCGCCGAGGC
>LJCR01001134.1 GCA_001399705.1 Kouleothrix aurantiaca | reverse complement strand
TGGCCGAGCAGATTGGGCTGTTTGCGGCGCTGCTGGTGGCTGGGGTGGGGCTGCTGCTTTCGGCGGCGTGGGTGATCTGGTCGCCGCTGCGCGGGCTGGCGGAGTTGCCAGTGATAGGGGATGGAGGATAGAGAGTAGGGGATGGGAGAAAAGAGACGAAAAACGAAGGACGAACGACCAATACGAGCTTGGCCGTTCGTCCTTCGTCTTCCGTCCTTCGTCGAAAACCTACTCCATGCCGAGGTAAGCCTTCTGCACGGTCTCGTTCTCGCTGAGCGCCTTGGCCGAGTCGGCCAGCACGATCTGGCCGGTTTGCAGCACATAGCCGCGGTGCGCGATGCCCAGCGCCATCAAGGCGTTCTGCTCAACCAGCAGGATAGTCGTGCCCTGCGCGTTGATATCCTTGATGATATTGAAGATCTGCTCGACCAGCACGGGCGCGAGGCCCATCGACGGCTCGTCGAGCAGCAGCACCTTGGGCCGGCCCATCAGCGCGCGGCCAATCGCCAGCATTTGCTGCTCGCCGCCCGAAAGCGTGCCGCCGTACTGGCTTGCGCGCCCTTTCCAGCGCCGGAACAGGCCCCACCCGCGCTCCATATCCGGGCCGCTGTTCTCCTTGTCGGTGCGGGTAAACGCGCCCATCTCAAGGTTCTCGCGCACGCTCAGGCGCGGGAAAATGCGCCGGCCCTCGGGCGACTGGAGCACGCCCAGGTTCACGACCTTGTGGGCGGGGATCTGGTCGATGCGCTGGCCTTCGAGCACCACCTGGCCCTGGCGCGGCGGCGTGATGCCCGAGATCGTGCGCAGCGTGGTGCTCTTGCCCGCGCCGTTCGAGCCGATCAGCGTGACGATCTCGCCCTTCTCGACGGTGATCGAGATGCCCTTGAGCGCGTGGATATTGCCATAGTAGGTATGAACGTCATTCAGTTCCAGAAGCGCCATATTACCCTCATCTATCCACAGATTTCGCAGATTACACAGATTCACAGACGCGCATCTGCTTCATCTGTGTAATCTGTGGATGAACACAACCACCGCGCCTAGTTGATGGCCGAGGTCGCCGCCGACTTGCGGCCAGTCTTGCCGTGCGCCGCCGCGCCTTTGCCCAGGTAGGCCTCGATCACTTGCGGGTCGCTCTGCACGGCGGCGGGCAGCCCCTCGCTGATCTTCGCGCCATGGTCGAGCACAGTGACCTTTTCCGAAATACCCATGACGACCTTCATGTCGTGCTCGATCAGCAGCACCGTCAGGCCCTTCTCCTTGCGCGCCGGGCTCTCGTAGTTGCTGCGCAGGTGGAAGATCAGGCGGGTCAGGTCGTCGGTTTCGGCCGGGTTCATGCCGGCGGTCGGCTCGTCGAGCAGCAGCAGCTTGGGCTCGGTGCCAAGCGCGCGCGCCACCTCAAGCCGGCGCTGGTCGCCGTAGGGCAGGTTTTTCGAGGTTTCCTCGGCGCGCTTGCGGCCCAGGCCCACAAAGTCGAGCAGCTCAAGCGCCCGCTTGCGCACGCGCTCTTCTTCCTCGCTCATGGCCTTGGAGCGGATGAGCGTGCCAAACACGCCGGCGCGCATGCGCGGGTGCTGGCCGACCATCACATTTTCCAGCGCGGTCATGTTCGCGAACAAGCGGATGTTCTGGAATGTGCGGCCAATGCCCAGCGCCGTCACCTGGTGCGGTTTCAGGCCATTCAGCACCAGGCCGTCGAACAGGAGCGTGCCCTCGGAAGGCGTGTACAGGCCAGTGATCATATTGAAGAACGTAGTCTTGCCCGCGCCGTTCGGGCCGATCAAGCCGCTGATCGAACCGCGCTCGATCACGAAGTCCACGTTATTCACGGCAACCAGGCCGCCAAAGCGCTTGGTGATGCCGGTAGCCTCAAGAACAGGCGCCATATGGTTACTCCGTGCTCAGCTGAGCGTTGTGCTCAACGTCGAATGCGGTCGTGTTTTCCTGCTTGGCAACCTCGTCGTCGGGGTGCAGCTCGGCGCGGCGGCGCTCGCTCGGCACCAGACCCTCGGGCCGCACCAGCATCATAATCACCAGCACAATGCCGAACAGCATCAGGCGATAGTCGGACGCTTTGAAGTCGGCCAGCGCGGCGGCGTTCGAGTTCGAGGCGATCTGCTTCAGCAGGTCGGTCAGGCGGTTGAGGAAGAAGATGTCGGCCG
>LJCR01001133.1 GCA_001399705.1 Kouleothrix aurantiaca | reverse complement strand
GGCGACTTCATTGGCAACGAACAGCCCCAGCCCCAGCCCGCTATACATCCCCGCGACGTTGCTGCCGCGCTTGAAGCGCTGAAAGATGCGTGCTTCCTCGCCAGCCGGCACACCAATCCCCTGATCGGCGACGACAATGCGTGCCAGCGGCGTGCCACTCACGGCATTCGCACGCTCCAGCCGCACCGCGATCACGCTGCCATTGGGCGAAAAGCGCACCGCGTTGGCGATCATCGCCTCGATCACCTGCGTAATCCGTCCTTCATCAAGATCGACTGGCAGATGCTCATCGGCGCCTTCGATCTGAATGCTGTGCTGTTCTGTTTTGATCTGCTGATTCTGCACTGCGCGCCGCACCAGCTCGGCAAGGTCGGCCGGAGCGTGTTGAATCTGCAGGCGGTCGGTCGCAATCCGCGACGTATCCGACATCTGGTCGAGCAAGCCGGTGGCCTTGGTAAGCTGCTGCGAAATGACGAGCAGACCTTTGCTGTACGACTCATTCGATTCTTTTTTCGCGCGCCGCAGCAGCAAGTCGGCGTAGCCCTTGGCCGAGGCCAGCGGGTTCTTGATCTCGTGCACGGCGTGCGAAATAAACTCATCCCACTCGTTTTCGGTTTGAGCAACGGGGGTGGCTTGCGCCAGCCGCAGCAACACGGCTATATGTGCGGCGGCAGCCTGCCACAGCTCGCGATCACTGCTTCCCGGCAGCTCGACTACTACCAGCGCGCCAAAAACCTGCTCGCCGATACACAGCGGCACGACCTGCCCGATCGTTTCCGACAGCGCAACGGTTTGGGCCTGGCCACGCGCCAGCACCCGCCGAATCTCTTCAGCCAGGCGCTCGTCGCCACTCTGCGTGGGCGAAAGGTTGTGCATATAGCCGTTCAGATCGCGCAGCCAAATGCCAGCGTCCTGCACGCCGGGATGTGTGCGAACCTGCGCAAGCACCTGGCTGGCGAGCGCGGGCATCGTTTCGGGGTAGCTGCGCTGCATAAATTCGAGCAGCCAGGTAAGTGGTGATGATGGAGAGTGCTGCATATAGTTCTCATTCGTTGCTGGCACGAGGTGCTGGCCAGGATCAGGAAAAACAGTAAGCAAGAGTACATAGCAAGATCTGTTCCACACACAACAAAAAGCCGCTTGATCGGGCGTGTGGGCCGGAACAAACAGCTTCTTCAGATCGCGCTGACATGTGCCCCGCGCCAGGGGTATGCGCTAGCCAGCGCCAGCAAGGGATGCTTGTGGCGAAAATACCTGCACCTGGTCGGCCTCCTCGGCATCCTGCAGGAGCTGGGCAGTGGTGTAGTACATAACCGGGTGCATCAGGTTTGGGGCGATCTCGACCAGCGGTTTAAGCACAAAGGCGCGCTGATGCAGGAGCGGGTGCGGGATCGTCAGCTTGCGCGAGGAGATCTGCACCGCGTCGTAGAAGAGAATGTCGAGGTCGATTGGGCGCGGGCCAAACTGCACGCCCGGCCGCCGGCCCATTACCACTTCGATATCCTGCAGCATCTGCAGCAGATCCAGCGGCTTGAGGGTGGTTGTGCCGCTGACGACCGCGTTGATAAAGGCATCGTCGCGCACATAGCCAAGCGGGGCGGCCACATAGAGCTGCGAAGCCTTCTGGACGTTCATAACCGCGCGCAATCGCGTCACTGCCTCGCGCAGGTATGCCACCCGGTCCCCCAGGTTGCTCCCTAAACCAACATACACTGTATGCGCCTTCATTTTGGCCTGCCTTACCGAAATCGCTAGAGACAGCAAACGACCATTCGCACAAGCGTATGGCCCAAAACGACGCAATGTTCTGCCAAAGTGTAAGACGTGCCGGGACGTGACGCACTGCCGAGAGCAAGCACGAAGGGTTCGAAACGAATGCGCCAGCGCATTATTTCGCATCGGCAATGGATCTGCTATTATACAGGCACCGATCGCCGATTGCAAGCATTCTGTCTTAATAAACGCACGTGCCGGCACTTTTTGCATGCTCCCTGGTCAGCAATCTGCAGCCAAAAGGATTTTTATGACACTCAACGAACCACAGTGGCAGCCAATGCGCTTTTGCTCGCGCTGCGGGGCGCAGCTGGGCGAGCGCATGGCGAATGGGCGCGTGCGCCCGGCCTGCCCGGCCTGCGGCTTTGTGGTGTATGTGAACCCAAAAG
>LJCR01001132.1 GCA_001399705.1 Kouleothrix aurantiaca | reverse complement strand
GACATCCGCCTGGGCGGGCTGCGCGCGGGCGGCAGCGCCTTCGCCGGCCTGCTCGCGAACACGCCGTTCTACAACACCGCGCTGGGCATTGCGATGTTCTTCTCGCGCTACTGGCTGGCCATCCCCACGCTGGCGATCGCCGGCTCGCTGGCGCGCAAGAAGGCCGTGCCGGCCGGCCCGGGCACGCTGGGCACGCACACGCCGCTGTTTGTGGCGATGCTGGTGGGCGTGGTGCTGATCGTCGGCGCGCTGACCTTTATTCCCGCGCTGGCGCTCGGCCCGATTGTCGAACATTTGATGATGATCCAGTAGTCAGAAGACAGGTTTCAGAAGTCAGAATAGCTGGTGCTGAAAGCGCCATCCTGACTCCTGACTCCCGACTCCTGACCCCTGACTCCTGAGGAAAGAAATGACACTCCAACCCAACAAGGCCCGCCCGCTGTTCGACCCGCCGATTGTGCGGCGCGCCGTGGCCGATTCGTTCCGCAAGCTCGATCCGCGCCATCAGGTCAAGAACCCGGTCATGTTTGTGGTCGAGGTGGGCAGCGTGCTCACCACCGCGCTGGCCGTCCAGGCGCTGCTCGCCCAGGGCGACCCTTCGCTGGCTCAGGATTCGGCGCCCGCCGGCTTCGTTGTGGCGATTGCGCTGTGGCTGTGGTTCACCGTGCTGTTCGCGAACTTCGCCGAGGCGATGGCCGAGGGGCGCGGCAAGGCCCAGGCCGACACCCTGCGCAAGGCGCGCCGCGATGTGCAGGCGAAGAAGCTGACGAATGACGACCGACGACTGACGACCGACAACGGCAAATCTTCGAATCAGGCTCCATCGGTGGACAGTGGACAGTGGTCGGTGGTCGCGGCCAGCGATTTGCGCAAAGGCGATGTCGTGCTGGTCGAGGCCGGCGATTTCATCCCGATGGACGGCGAGGCGATTGCTGGCGTGGCATCGGTGGACGAAAGCGCGATCACTGGCGAAAGTGCGCCCGTCATCCGCGAAAGCGGCGGCGACCGCTCGGCCGTTACGGGTGGCACGCGCGTGCTGAGCGACTGGCTGGTGGTCAAGATTTCGACCAACCCCGGCGAGACGTTTCTCGACCGCATGATCAGCATGGTCGAGGGCGCCAAGCGCCAGAAGACGCCCAACGAAATCGCGCTGAACATCCTGCTGGCCTCGCTGACGATTATCTTTCTGCTGGCCACCGTCACGCTGCTGCCCTACTCGATCTACAGCGTGCAGGCCGCCGGGCAGGGCACGCCCGTCACCGTCAACGTGCTGGTGGCGCTGCTGGTCTGCCTCATCCCCACCACGATTGGCGGGCTGCTGAGCGCGATCGGCATCGCGGGCATGGACCGCATGATCCAGGCGAATGTGATTGCGATGTCGGGGCGCGCGGTCGAGGCGGCCGGCGACGTAGATGTGCTGCTGCTCGACAAAACCGGCACGATCACGCTCGGCAACCGCCAGGCCACCGCGTTCATCCCGGCCAATGGCGATGGCCCGCAGACCCTGGCCGACGCCGCGCAGCTTTCGAGCCTGGCCGACGAAACGCCCGAAGGGCGCAGCATTGTGGTGCTGGCGAAAGAACAGTACAACATTCGCGAGCGCGACATCCACGCGCTGAACGCCGAGTTCGTGCCCTTCACCGCGCAGACGCGCATGAGCGGCGTGAACCTCGATGGGCACACCATCCGCAAGGGCGCGGCCGACGCGATCGAGGCGTATGTGCAGGGGCTGGGCGGCAACTTCCCGCCCGCCGTGCGCGACACCGTCGAAACGATTTCGCGCCAGGGCGGCACGCCGCTGGTGGTGGCCGATGGCGCGCGCGTGCTTGGCACCATCCAGCTCAAGGATATTGTGAAGGGCGGCATCAAGGAGCGCTTTGCCGAATTGCGGCGCATGGGCATCAAGACGGTGATGATCACCGGCGACAACCCGCTCACCGCCGCGTCGATCGCGGCCGAGGCCGGCGTCGATGATTTTCTGGCGCAGGCCACGCCCGAGGCCAAGCTCAAGCTCATCCGCGAGTACCAGACTGGCGGGCGGCTGGTGGCGATGACCGGCGACGGCACCAACGACGCGCCGGCGCTGGCGCAGGCCGACGTGGCCGTGGCGACGAACAGCGGGACGCAGGCGGCCAAAGAAGACGGCAACATGGTCGACCTCGA
>LJCR01001131.1 GCA_001399705.1 Kouleothrix aurantiaca | reverse complement strand
GCTATATCTTCCAGGTGCACGACGCCCGCCGCGGCGCGCTGCTCACCGGGCCAACCTACCCCGAAAGCTTCAACTGGTTCGATGGGCAGGGCATCCCCGACGCCTTCAACCTCAGCCCGCAGCGTGCCCCCGGCGACGCCAGCGGGCGCGCCCTGGTGCTGGGCATCGGCCTGTGCGACCTCGCGGGGCGGCAGGTTGAGGAATTCTGCGCGTGGGAGGTTGCCGAAGAAAACAACAGCATCAGCATGCGCACCACCCACGACGTGCTGGGCTACGGCGCCGCGCTCGAACGCACAGTATCGCTCAATAGTCGCACACTGCGCTCGTTCACGCGCCTGCACAACAGCGGCGCGCTGCCCATCCAGATGAGCTGGTTCCCGCACCCGTTCTTCCCGCAGACCGACACACCCGAGCTGTGCCGCCTGAACCTGCCGCTTGCCGCCATGCCCGACAACCCCGGCTATGTGCTGAACGACAGCGGCTGGATCGCGCGCCGCGCCGCCCCCGACCAGCGCGGTTTCTACCAGGCGCTCGACCTCGCGGAATATGGCAAGCTGGTGATCCTGCAGCGCCACCCGACATTGGGCGTGGTTGCCGCCACCTGCAGCTACGCGCCCACCTTCTTCCCAATCTGGGGCAACCAGCACACCTTCTCGTGGGAGCCCTTCTTTGAGCGCACGCTCGCGCCCGGGCAGCAGGTTGAGTGGTGGATCGACTACGAATTTTAGGAAGAACCGCAGAGCCGCAGAACCGAGCAGTTAGCAGTCGGCTGTCGGCAGTAAACGACCCTCTGCAACATGCAAACCTTCCAACCTGCGAACCTGAGAACCTCCAAACCTGCAGCCGCAAACCGTGGCACGCCAGTTGCTTAACACCATGTGCATACGCGACCGTGTGGAGCGGCGCAAGCGGAAAGCATATTGGAGGAATAGGAATCATGATCAACTTCATTCTGTGGCTACTGTTCGGCGCGTTGGTAGGCTGGCTGGCGAGCATCGTGATGCGGACGGATGCGCAGCAGGGCACGATTCTGAATATCGTGGTCGGCATCGTGGGCGCGTTCCTGGGCGGCTTCCTGTTCAACCTGCTGGGCATTGGCGGCTCGAACATCAACAACAGCGACTTTAGCATTGGCGCGCTGCTCGTGTCGTTCATCGGCGCGGTTGTGCTGCTGGGCATTGTGAACCTGGTGCGCCGCGGCTCGGTTCGCTAACGCAACTTATTCCCTCAAGACTTCAAGGCCCCGCATCCAACTGGGTGCGGGGCTTTTGCGTGCGCAGCAGAACGACGACTGACGAACGACGACAGGACACCAGAGGTAAACCACGGAGACACTGAGGCACGGAGATTTTGGAGTTGCGGGTTGGCACGTTGCAGGTTTGAAAGTTTGAAGGTGACAGGTTACTGCCTCCTGCGCAGTGCAAACTGCCGGCTTCATCAAATAGTCCGCTTGCTGTGCAGGGGGAATGTGTGTACACTGCGCGCGAACCGCACGATCAGGAGGCGCGCGTGAGCAGCGAGCAGTCTGGCGACGGCGGGCAGTACAGCCCGGCCGCCATCCACAAGTACGAAGCAATCTACGGGCGCAATTTCGTGAGCCCGGGCGGCGCGGCCACCACGCGGGAATTGCTGGCGCTGGCAGAGTTGAAACCGGGCGCGCAGGTGCTCGACGTTGGCTGCGGGCTGGGCGGCGCGGCCTTTCTGATGGCGCAGGAATTCGGCGCGCAGGTGCACGGCATCGACATCGAGCCGGCTATGCTGGCGATTGCCCGCGAGCGCTGCGCGGAGGCAGATCTGGAAGACGCCGTGCGCTTCTCGCAGGGCAATATTCTCGATTTCAGCGGGGCCGAACAGTACGACCTTGCCCACAGCCGCGACGCTTTTTTACACATCCATGCCAAGCCGCAGCTCTTTGCGGTGCTGTGGCGCGCGCTGCGGCCGGGCGGGCGGCTCCTGTTCACCGACTATAGGCGGCGCGACGCAGGCGAGCCAAGCGCCGCGTTCGCGGCCTATGTGCGCGGGCGCGGCTACGACCTGCTCGCGCTGGCGGGCTACCGCGCCGCGCTCGAGGCGGCTGGCTTCCGCATCCTGCGCGCCGAAGATCGCACCGCCGAGTTTATCGATATTCTCCATCGCGAGCTGGCCGCGCTCGACAGCAGCGACC
>LJCR01001130.1 GCA_001399705.1 Kouleothrix aurantiaca | reverse complement strand
AGCGGCAGCAGCAGCCAGCGCGGCTCGCGTGCCAGCAGCGCCAGCGCCGCCAGCATCAGGCTGACGATCAGGAGTGCGGCGCTGCTCAGCCACACCCAGGGTTGAAAAGGGCGGAAGGTCATGTCGTACGGAAACGGTCTGGCAAGGGCAAGCACTCCGCCATTTGGATATACATTATTATGAGAATGGTTGAGTCCTGATTTTGCAATACCATTGATTTTGTTAAACTTTAATGACTGACTGGTGAGTTCATTTCTTATAAGATTGCGTAAATAATGACTGTTGGAGTTCTCAGGTTGAAGTTCAATGGAGTAATTTAGATCAGTGAGCGCAGATTGATAATTTTTTAACGCGTAATATGTTTCGCCTCGCCAGTAGTAGGCCTCCCCATTCTCTGGCAGAAGTTTGATGGCGCGAGTGAGGTCGGCTAGAGCGGATTGATAATCCTTGAGTTGATAGTTTACCTGTCCGCGCCAGCAATAAGGATAGCCGTTTTCAGGCTGAAGTTCGACGGCACGGTTAAGGTCGATAAGTGCAAAAGGATAGTTCTTAAGTTGATAATGTGTTACACCACGCCAGTAATAGGTGGGATTATTCTCAGTCTGAAGTTTGATAGTGCGAGTAAAGGCGATAAGAGCCGCTGAGAAATTCTTAAGTTGATAATTTGCCAGTCCAATCCAATAATAGATGCCATCGTTATCAGGTTGAAGCGTAGCAAGACGAAAAAAATCGGAGAGCATTGAGGAATAATCTTTGATAACATAATATATAAGACCACGTAAATAGTAGTTATCACCATTTTCAGGCTGAATCGTAATTGCATGAGTTAGGTTGGAAAGTGCAGCTGAATGATTCTTTAGCCTGTAATACACTACTCCAAGCCACCAGTAATTTTCACCATCATCAGGATCAAGATCGATTGCTTTTGCCAAATCACCGAGCGCAGATTGATAGTCTTGAAGCTGACAATATGTTTTTCCGCGTCCAGAATATGCCTCGCCATTCTCCGGCGCAAGCTCGATTGCCGCACTATACGTAGCCAGTGCCACTTCGAAGGATTCTATTTCTAAGGCTTCCTCGCCGCGCTGTAAGTAAAGCGCAGCGAGGCGCTGTATCAGCGCGGCATACCTATCGCCCGGCGCAGCCCGCCATTCTTCCAGCAGCACGTCGCGCACATTGTCGTGGAAGACATAGCCGCCGCCCGCGTGCGGCTTGACAAAGCTAAAGCTTCTGATCTGTTCCAGCAGCGCCTCGTTGCGGGCCGCGTCGTCGGGGGCGTCGCGCAGCACGCCAATGATGTCGGCGTCGAACTGGCGCGGGATGGCGCAGGCGCGCAGCAATTCGGGCAGCTCGGCGTCGAGCGCGCGGGCCTGCTCAATGTTGATCGCCAGCAGGCGGCGCGTAAACTCTTCGGGCGAAACATCGCTGGCCAGCAGCGCGGCCATCGCTGCGGCGGCTGCGTCGTTTAGGCTGTTGGGTAGCGTATCGCTCATGGGCGGCCTCGCTGCGCCATCTGCATCGACTCAATAGCCTGCACCACTTGCGACGGCGGCAGCCCCTGTTGCACAAACCAGTAGAAGCGGTCGATAATTTCGGGCGTGTATTCAAAGCCGTGTACGCGCAAGCACTCCTCGACATGCCGGCGCTCCCAGGTGCTCATCTGCTGCACCGAGCGCAACATATTCTCGCATTCCTGCGGCGGCAAGTAATGTGTAAATACTGGCAGCTCGCGGCCCGCCAGCACCACAACGAGCTGCGACGGGCGCTGGTCGCGGTCAAAGCATAATGCTTCGAGAAAGTGCTCCAGCAGCCAGCGCTGCAGCGATGGCGCGCAGCGGTCGTAGGCGTCGAGCATGATCACGGCCGGGGCGGCGGCACAGTGGCGCGCCAGGTCGGCAAAAAACGCGCTGACCGAGGCTTCCTGCGCGATGTTATCCTGCTCGTCGGTGAGCTTGGTAATTGCTGCGCTGATTGCCACTCGCTCGGCGCGCTCGACATTCACGCCCTGGATACGCATATGGCTCGCGCCCTCGAAGCTGGCATACTTGAAATCCATAAAGGCGCGGATGGACGGGAAATCGCCAGCCATGCGCGCGGTTTCGTTCTTCTGAAATGCCGTGAAATCCACGTGCAGCGCCGCGAGCTGGCGCACAATCTCGCGGAACA
>LJCR01000113.1 GCA_001399705.1 Kouleothrix aurantiaca | reverse complement strand
ACGAGATAGAGGAGTAATTGTGCAACAAAGCCGCTTTGATATGGCAAAAGGCGGCCTGTATCAGAGCAGCTTGAAACACAAAATGCAGCTCTACTCATACGTTGCTGTCAGTGACAACATGCTTGCTGTTCGGCTCAGAACGTTGCTTGATGATCACCCACCGTGCCCCATGTTCAGGATCGATAGAGCGGATGCGATGGCGCTCCCCTGGTTCGACCATGACGATGCTATCGGCTCGAAGCGTCACCAACCGCCCCTCCACCTCAAGCTCTGCACTTCCTTCTAACATCACGTAATATTCGTAATAGTCGTGGTAATGCAACACTTCGCTCTCAGGCACCTGCCGCAGACTTGTGGGCAAAAAGCCGATTTCGATTGGCGATTCGTTCCAATGTCCGCAGAAGAGGTGGGTATCGCCGCGGAAGTAGGTACGCAACAAACACCTCGTATACAAAACGCTCTGTGCCTTGCCTCTATGGTAGAAGTATTGTGCAAAGGATTGCCGTAAATATGGCCGGCACAATTGCCATCAATGCAGATCTGATACAGGGAAAGGTTCTTATGTTGGGATAGTATCACCACTGTCAATCGTATCGGCGTTCGGACATGAGAGCGGCCCAACGGGTTGCGCTTTAGCGGCGCCGCCACGGATAAATGGCTGTCACATTCTAGCAGAAACTGGCGCTGAAAAACGCACGATCTCGTTCGACGCGAAGCGGCGTCCGCTGCAAGCGCGTGTTGGGCGTCTGTGGTGTTTGCCTCAGTCTTCACTCGCCCGTATGCTGGCTTGTATTTGCTGGTACTGTGCGGCTTGCAGATCAACCGCGAGATAACTCGTAAATCCTTGCCCTGCAAGTGGTTGTTCACCCACCCAGTCAATGACTGGGAATTGCAGCATCTGGTTGTGTATTGTGAGTTCATAGGATGCGTCACGATACACACCGTGCTGCACGACGTGATATGGACTTGTGCTGTGCGGGGCAAGTGGACCAAATACAAGGCGCTCGTTTGGAAAGGTAACAATGGCTTGTTCAATAGGGATGTCGCTGGTGTTTGTAATGCGGAAACGTTGTGCTTCGTGACTGCGGAATGAGCAGCCGACAAGTGTGAGCGCAAGGTAGATAGCAATCGAGGGGTGCAGTTTTCGGAAGAAGGAGTTCATAAATAGTGTTCTCTTTTATGAAGAGGCAATAGTATCAAACCAACTGGATGATGGAGGCAAGCCAAGCACCAGGCATTGCATCGAGTTACCACATCAATTGTACACAAAACACACGATTGGGTTGAAGCGGGTATGGAGTGAGAAAATCTCAATGTGACGGTATACGTTTCGCTGAGAGAAAATAGGCGCTTGAAAACGTGACGAAGAATGCGGGTCAGACACACATGCGCGATCAATCCAGAACAGCGTTGATGATGGACGCCCAACGGGTTGCGCTTTAGCGGCGCCGCCACCAATATATGGCAATCACAGTGTAGTAGATACCGACGCTGAAAAAGGCACGATCTCGCTCGACGCGAAGCGGCGTCCGCTGCAAGCGCGTGTTGGGCCGTGCCGTAGATACAGCGCTTTCCTCCTTTATACACCGGCAGAGTATCAGAACGTCGTCAATCGGTAGAGGTTTTCGCGCATCCTCGGAGTGCTCAACAGACGAGGTCCAAAACGCACGTATGCGCTCAAGTCGGTACATTCCCTGCGAAGTAGAATCGGATCGCTGTGATCTTGCCAGCCTCAAAGTCGTAGATAATGCTGTATGGGATGATGGCTGTATCGGCTGTCACAAAATCAATTTCTACAGCGGCATGTCCTTCCCCAATGATGGCGCTTTTTGGTTTGAGGTCGCTGGCGCGGGCTTGGAGGATAGCAATCTGCTCGGCAACTGCGATGCGCCCGCAAGCTTGCTCGCCAGTATTCATAATTGTGGACACAATCATATCACTGAAGAACTCGGCTGCCTCAGCATGAGTCAGGTTCGCTTGAGCATAGGCCAGCAAGGTCTCACGGGTCTGCTGAAGGGACATACTCACAGACTATCTCCTCACCATTGCCAAAGTCTCAACCTGAGAATGTCATGAGCCCTTAAAATTGTGAAAATGGAATGAGAGCCTTTCTTCGGCGGAGGGACGCCAAGCGTAGCAGACCGGTCAAGACGTGCCATTGGCAAAGTGGTACTGGTATGGCATTCCAATCCATTTCACGCGGTTGTGCTATCTTCCAGATGTCTTGACTCGGCCTGCTGTAAAGCGCCCTGTCCCCGCCGAAAAAAGAAAATGCTCTCACATTCAATTGGCAGATCATGGGGCTCACCACAAGAATGATGCTATAGGAAAGCACAGGAGTATACTAGAGATTATCACGATTTAAGTATAAAATAGCATCAGGGAGCCTTAAACCGCTTATTTTGTGAACACTTTTACTAATACCTTTTCTGGCGTCCTAAAGAGCCAGATGACATTCGCGAAGTTTAATCGTGATAATCTCTACTGCAAATGTATCGGTATGAACGAGCACCGAGAGGCACTGGCCCAACGGGTTGCGCTTTAGCGGCGCCGCCACCGATTAATGGCAACCACATTGTAGCAGAAACTAGGGCTGAAAAACGCCCGATCTTGCTCGACGCGAAGCGGCGTCCGCTGCAAGCGCGTGTTGGGCCGCAATCTTGGTATTGATCCATTAAATGTATATATTGGCAAATTACGCTATTTTATCATATTCAGGATGGTATTAACGCTTGGATCAATGTCTTGGAACAATTTGGCGTTTGAGTTTATGTTTGTTTTGGATGGGTGGATATACTGGTTCAGGTATAGAACGCTTCAATTCGGTGCGCAAATATGCTGTCATACCTGGAGAGTGGGCATTCCTTGTCATAGGATGTCGGCGTGTCGCGGATGCGTTTTTGAGCAGTTCTTCATGTGCTGGCCAAATTATAGGTTTGATTTTGGACAATAAGTGCGTGGGAAATTTACATCCGATAGATTCCGGTACGCTAAGATAAAGCCCCCTGTGAATATCTGTTGGATTGACAAGGACTTCCACATGTGGAGCTGTTAAAATGCTATGATCGGTGATTGGGAAGTCAAGGATAAGATATAAATAGTCTTCTGAAATGACGACGGTTTCGATCATGCCGACGTTAAGGCGCACAAGATTGGAAAAGAGAGTGACACCCCACGAAGACGGTCGAGATTGATGAGCGATGAAGATTGAATCAGCCAGCAGATTTAGACATAGGTCACGTTCGGCTGCCCGTGGCAATAGTGACTCAATGACATTACGCGCATGTGCTTCGAGGTGACGATAAGACGTAAGCATAGAAGCCTCCAGTATCAAGCGCAAAATATGTTATTACTCAAGCCGAAATATAGCATACAGTTATGTATTAGAGTGGTATTGCGTTACGGGGTTGCGGCCCAACGGGTTGCGCTTTAGCGGCGCTGCCACAGATAAATGGCAAGCACATTGTAGCAGACACTGGCGCTGAAAAACGCCCGATCTCGCTCGACGCGAAGCGGCGTCCGCTGCAAGCGCGTGTTGGGCGTGCTCGCCGATGTGTCTTCAAACGTACTGTCTCTTGTTCTGCGATTACACGGTCGCTAGCTGTGCGATCTGCGCGATTTCAATACTGGCTGCCAAGCGTGATTGTACCTTTTGAAGAAAGAGATCATCGCTGGCA
Organism: Kouleothrix aurantiaca; assembly: GCA_001399705.1. Lineage (GTDB taxonomy): Bacteria > Chloroflexota > Chloroflexia > Chloroflexales > Roseiflexaceae > Kouleothrix > Kouleothrix aurantiaca. The sequence goes on along the minus strand of LJCR01000113.1, from coordinate 3,299 downwards.
ATCAACTGTTGTTCTGCCATATGTTCGCCAACCTGAAAGGCAAGGATAAACTGGATCGCGCTCTGCATCTGCGCCCATTCAGTCTTACTGATCCGCCGTGCGCGCTGGTAGCCATTTAGGATTGCGTGTATTTTATGTGCATCGGCAGTGATCTGGAATGGCTGAGTGAGGTCATAGTGTGCGGTCAAAAGCAGGTATCCTACATCAAGAATGGGTAAGCCAACCCCTGCGCAATCCCAATCAATCAAGACCACGCTGCCATCACGGGTTTGAATGGCATTTTTGTACCAGCAGTCTCCGTGGGTGAGACAGAGGGGAGTATTCTGCGAAGTACAATGGCTGAGCGAATGCCGTAATGTTCTGAGTAATGGTTTAAAATAAGGATCTGCTTGCTCATTGCCGGTGGCGAGTTGCTGCGCCGTTTGTGTCTGAAGCAGTGCGGGATCGCATCGGGAACGAGGGAAGCGGTCGACATGTGTGAGCGGAATCAGGTGGAGTTGCGCTAACGTAAAGCCAAGGTGGGCGAAATCGTTTGAATGCACGTCAAGTACTACGCCGTCGATATAGGAAAGAAGGAGACTCGCCCATCCATTCAGAAAACCAACCAACTGGCGATCATGAGTGAGTACAAGGCGCGGTGCAGGATAGTGATGCTGTTCGAGCCACTGCAACAGAGTGGCTGTCTGTACGACAGTCGTGACGTCAGATGGCATATAGAGCAGGCGGAGAATCCAAACAGAGCCTTGGGTATCGTGGACGCGGTAAAGGCCACGCCAAGAGAAGAAGGGCGGTAATGCTTCAATCTGAACAATGTGGCGATGGTAAACTGTTTCGATCAACTGCGTGGCAATGTCAAGGTGTTGCATAGACAAAGCCCTTACCATAGATGGAAAACAGATCATCAAGTGAGCGAAGTGGCTGATACACGCCCAACGGATTGCGCTTTAGCGGCGCCGCCACCGATTGATGGCAAGAACGTTGTAGCAGATACGAGCACTGAAAAACGCACGATCTCGCTCGACGCGAAGCGGCGTCCGCTGCAAGCGCGTGTTGGGCGTTTGTTTGAAACAGGTGATGAACTGGGTTTGCGTACCACGTTTCTGCTTACACGCCAGATGACTTTTCGCGATACCAGGCATCAGTGTTGTATGCATCGGGAATAGCCTGTTCGCTTGGTTCATCAAACCCTAATGCCGCAAGCTCATCGCGCCATCGTTCATATTTTGATTTCGGAAGACGCGTTCCACACCACGGGCAGAAACTGATCGTGATACAGGAACTTCCACCATCATGAATAATCAAGCCATATTCATCAAATTGTGCTGTATATGTAATCAGTACATCTGGGCAATCGAAGAGGTCAGGATGGTCGGGGCAGCGATGCTGAATTTGGGATGTCATCATATCGCAGCAAAAACGTTGATTCGTGTTCATCTACAACCTTTGATAGCTATGCGCTGCTTTCACTAGAGCGTGTAATTGTTACGTCTGGTGGTCACGTCATTTGTACACGCACCACGCGATTGGGTTGAAGCGAGTATGGCGTGAGAAAAGCGTACTGCGACGGTAGAGGTTGCGTTGAGAGAAGATAGGCGCTCAAAAAACATAACGATGAATGCGGGCCAGACAGACATGCGCTGTCAATCCAAAACGCCGTTGATGAATGAACGCCCAACGAGTGGCGCATCAGCCGCCGCAAGCGCGAGTAACACGTTCTAAAATCGCCGCGATCTCGCGCGCGAAGCGGTCGGCTGCATGCGCGGGTTGGGCCACAACTTTGTGTTGTCGTTGTCAAGAAACTTTCAAGGTTTGTGTGATATGACGGTCGAGCTGCTTAAACAGTGCGTTGATAAGCTGGCTTGGCACCGGCGCATCGTCACCTGCAATGCGCAGCCGAACGAAATATTGGCCGTACTGTGCCCAAACATAGGCGATATGACACCCATCGCGACCGTCTTTTATGCAGACTGCCCGTTGCTGATTCGCTACAGTGCTACGGTAGGGCATTGAAAGAGCGCTAAATGTTGTATCCCCGATCCGATCCCTTGTTCCTGGATTGGCACGAAGTATCTGACCGGCGGCGAACACAGGCCATATTGTATCACTCACGACCTGGTTTATCTCAATCGCAAGGTTGGATTGAGTGTGCGCGCGATAGCTGACAGATACAAACGAATTTCGATGATCAGTGATCGGTTCGTCAAACAGCATTGGAGCTTGACTATCACTCCATGCGACAGATGCCGTAAAAGGCGTGACGGCAGGAAAGGCTGGTTCCAATTCGGTGGTGGAAGCAATCAGCTTGTGGGCTAAAAGTGCAGGGCGAGCCGTTGTTGAATTATAGAAGAGGCAAAGGCACCAAATCAGCCAGAACAGGCTGATGCCAATCAGAGCTGGTCTATGCCATCTGCGAAGCTTGACTGGACTGCGAGAAGAATGCGTTGAAGTCGATGATGTCATGATAATCGCCTTGAATGTACCGTTCAGGAGCGAGAGTGATGGGTTGTGGCCCAACGGGTTGCGCTTTAGCGGCGCGCTGCCAGGAAGGAAAGAAAATCCTGCACGAAATGATACACCAAAATGGCACCGATCTTGTGGCGCGAAGCGCGTCCGCTGCAAGCGCGTGTTGGGCGAGAGCACTGATAGAACACCAAGATGAAGCATGAACCGACCACCCTAAACTGATACGAGCAACTGCGCTGGGCTGAATCACGCTGACCGGAACCACTTCAGCATAACAGGCCTTTGTGCCACGCAGGGTTGTGGAAGCCTTGAACGGAACCACGCGGCATAACAGGCTTTTGTACCACACAGGGTTGCGAATGCGTTGCCGCGACCACGTGGAAAAGAACCGGCCTTTGTATGCATCAGGGTTGTGAAAGCGCCGACCGGAACCACGCCAGCACAACGAGCATTCGCACCACGCGGGGTTGAGAAAGCGGGACACGGAACCACGCGGCACAACGAGCCTTCATATCACGCTCGATTCGTTCCTTCGTGGCTGCATCGGGTTATTTTGCTACAACTCAATAAAACGCCATTCGAGATCGAGACAAATTACGAACTGAGACTCGCCCAACGAGTTGCGCTTTAGCGGCGCCGCCACTGATAAATGGCTAGCACATTGTAGCAGATACCGGCGCGGAAAATAACCCCGATCTCGCTCGACGCGAAGCGGCGTCCGCTGCAAGCGCGTGTTGGGCGTGAGCTTTGATAAACAGCCGAATGGAAGCATGAGACGCCGACGTTGATGCGACACGAGCAGCTGCGCTTACCTGAACCACGTTGACCGGTATTAC
>LJCR01001129.1 GCA_001399705.1 Kouleothrix aurantiaca | reverse complement strand
CGGCAGCGGCAAGACTGGCCTGCTGGAGGCGCTGGCGAACACGATCCCGGGCGAGCCGCACGTGATCACCATTGAAGATCACACGCTAGAGATCGGCATCCGCCGCGCGGCCAACTGGACCCGCGAGCTGGTCGACGCTTCGCGCGACCGCAAGGTCTTCGGCAGCGTGGCCTACCAGGCGCTGCGCCAGACACCCGATGTGGTCATCCCGGGTGAAACTCGCGCCCAGGAGGCCGGCGCGATCCTTTCGGTCGTGATGTCGGACCACGCCGTTATGACAACTATTCACGCGAAAACGCCACAGGAAGCGGTCGAGCGGTTTGTCACCTGCGCGACGATGCCGGACTCCTATATGTACGAGGGCCGGTATGAGGACGCGCTGCGCGACGCCTGCTCGGGCTTCGACGTGGTGATCAAGGTCGATTTCTGGGAGGCGGTCGGCAGGCGCCTGGTGACCGAGATTGCGTTGATCGACGGCACCGCCCGTGACGGCGACCGGCTCCGGCCGAATATGATCTCGCTGGCCAAAGTCGACGTGCGGCCGGACGGCGAGATCGCCTGGCAGATGAAGGCGCGCGCCGTCGGCGGGCGGCTGGAATGGGTAGAGGGCAGCGATCGGACGCCCCAGCAGCTCCGCGACAAGCTCCTGCGCGCCCGCGCGCAGACGGCGGTGCGCTCGACGGTCGGGACGACGCTGGACAACGCCCAGGACGCGATCGCGCGTGCTGAGCGCATGCTGGCCTCAGGGGAGGCCGATCGCGCGATGAACACGCTCCGCAACGCCTGGCAGCAGCGGCGTGACGAGCGGCTTATGCTGGCCGCTCAGAAAGCCCTGGCCCAGGCGCCCACACTGTTCACCTCGCTGATCCGCGAGTCCGAGCTGCTGCGCACACGCCTGGAGCAACTGGTCGAGCAGCGGAGCTGGATCGAGGCTCGCCAGGCGTACGAGCAGCTCGCATCCGACGTCGCGCGCGCCGCGGCGGCCATGCCGACCGGCGGCTGGGCGCGGCTGCTCCAGCGGGTGAAGACCGGCCTGGAGCGCGAGCAGCAGGCACGCCAAGCGCGCACTGACGCCGAGGCGGCGCTGGCGATCGGCCAGGCCCGCAACGCGCTGGAGCTGCTTCAGCCGTTCAACGCGGCCGAGATGGAGCTGTCGCGGCCAACCCTGCTGACCCTGCTGCGCGTGCGCGAGCAGGCGATGGGGATGATGGTCCAGCGCGGCGAGGGTGCGCAGGCGGCGCTTGACACGCTCAAGTCTCAACGCGTTGCGCTGGAGCAGGCATTGATAGCAGAGCAGCAACGAGGATCGCAATGAATATCACCAATTATACTGATACCACGCTGACCCACCCGGAGAGCGCGTGGCTGGCCGTTTCGACGCCAATCTTTCTCACCATCGCCGGCCTGCTCCTGTTCGGGCTGATTTTACACGCCGGCTTCAGCAAGGGCCTGATCGTCCACATCACCAAGATGATGACCCCGGCCCCGAGCTTTCCGGTCGAAGCCGCGCTGCTGTGGACTCCTCCGGTCGTCAGCGAGACCCAGTTTCTGTCCATCTGCCTGGGCTGTGCGCTCGTCGTACTGGTCGCGCTGCTCAAGGTGATACCGATGTTCCTGGCGCTGCTGTGCGCGGGGCCTTTGACAGCTGGCCTGATCTACCTGGCGCAGCGCATCCTGGAAGCCCGCTACCGGAATCGTCTGGATAAGAACCTGGTCGCGGCGGTTGGGCGCCTGGGCGCGCAGCTCCGCAGCGGGCAGGGCATTCAGGGCGCGCTCGGCAAGGTGCTCCTGGATCTGCCGGACGGGCCGCTCAAGGCCGAGTGGCAGTTTATTGTCGACCGCATGGGCGTGCCGCTTGAGAGCGGCAGCCTGGCGACCCCCCAGGAGGTTGTGGCGGCGCTGGCGGCGCAGACGCCCTCGGCACGGCACGCCAGCTTCTTGCAGCACCTGGAGGTCGCGTTGACGCAGACCTTTGACGTGCTGGTCCGGCGCGTCGACGCCGCCTACGCTGCGCTGCAACACTCCGAGCAGCGCGCCAGCCAGGCCAACACCGAGCTGTCGCAGATGCGCTATTCCGGCCTGGCGGTCGGCGGCGCGGGCCTGTTTATGGCGGCGTATCTGTTCTTCACGCAGAGCGAGCGCATGCAGCGCGCCTACACCGGCCCAC
>LJCR01001128.1 GCA_001399705.1 Kouleothrix aurantiaca | reverse complement strand
GCCCACCGGCTCGCCGCCCTGGCTCACCACCGCGCGCCGAATATTCTTGTCGATCATAAGCTGGCTGCATTCGCGCAGGCTGGTTTCGGCGGTGACATCGATCAGCGGGCGGGTCGCGATCTCGCCGACTTTCACATCCTCGGGCGCGCGGTTGGCGTTCACAATGCGCTTCAGCACATCGCGCATGGTCATAATCCCCCAGTCTGCGCCGTCGCCCGGCTCGACCAGCACACTGGTGATGCCCTGCTGGTGCATCAGGTGCATAGCGTTCATCACGTTCTCGCCCGGCGAAATCGAGATCACTTTGCGCGTCATCACCTCGCCAACGCTGAAGGGCCGCTGGCGATCGACGGTGGGCGAGGGCTTGGACATGCTCTTCGCCAGCGACTGGCGGTAGGCGTCGAGATTGTACATGGCGACGCTCACCGAGCGGCGCTGCCCGCGCGCGGCGGCCACTTCCATGCTGCCTTCCAGAAACGTGACCAGCACATAAGCCTCGCCGCCGGTCGGCGGGTCTTCGAGAAGTTCAATCGTTTGCCCGTTGAAGCGGCCGGAAATGGTGTACATCTTTGTTCTCCTTACGCGGCTGTTTCTTCTGCTATGGCGGCGGGCGCAGGCGCGGCGCTCACGGATAACCCAGTATAGCACGCAAAGGTACAAGTCAGTTCGCCGTATCAGGACGCGCTAGCCGCCTACCGCGCGCTCCAGCATCGGCGGCTCCTCATCGGCCGCAAGCTCGGCCAGCGCCTGGGCGCGCAGCTGCTCGAAGGCGGCGCGCTCGGCTGGCGAAAGCCGGCTCAGAATCAGCTGGAAGTTTTTGATCGCCTGCTCGCCGTTCTGCCCGACCAGCGGCACGCCGTGCGCGTTTGCATCGCCGGGGTAGCGCGCGGGCGGCGCTGTTTCCACGTTCTTCACGATCTTCATCACATCCTCCCCAGCGATAGTAGGCAGTAGCCAGTTGGCAGGTTGCAGGTTGGCAAGTTGCAGGTTGACAGAAACATGCGAACATTCAACCTTCTAACCTTTAACCCGCCCCAACCTTCTCCGTGCCCTCTGTGCCTCTGTGGTAAGTTATTTGGCCGCTCGTCGTTCGTCGGTCGTCGGTCGTCGTTCTCTCACCCGACGGCGAGCCCTTGCAGCGCCGGGTTGCGCTGCAGCCGCTCCAGCAGGTTGCGCTTGGTGCGGTAGATCGCGTCGATGCTTGGGAACAGGTCGGGGTGACGGGCCTGGATGGCGCGCGGCGGCTGGTCGTGCACAAAGCTCTCGACCAGCAGCGTGCGCTCGGCGGCGCTGCGTGCCACCGCGTTCACCAGCTGCCACAGCTCGCCGCGCTCCAGATCGCCAATCACCAGCTGCTCTGCCGACGCGCCGCTCCGTTCGGCAGCCGGCTGGATGCGCCGCTCGTGCGCCAGTTGTGCGCGGGCGATGTCGATCACCGTGCTGGAAACGCAACTGCGCAGGTAGGCCAGCAGGCTCGCCAGCGTCGGGAACTGGCCGAAGCGCTCGGGCGTGAGCGCCGACCAGGCCCGCGCAAAGGCGTGATCGGCCAGGTCGTCGGCGCGCTCATCGACCGACAGGCGCACGCTGAAGCGGCGCGCCCAGGCCAGTAGCAGCCCGCGGTAGCGCGTGTAGATCACGGCCCATGCCTGGCCGTCGCGCCCGACGATTGCGCGCCGGAACATGTCGTAGCCTTCGTGGTCGGTCAGTTCAATAGTCGGGGTATCCATCGCATTCCTCCTGTTTGCCGTGCTTGTGTTCACGGCCACAGTGAAGCATGGCGGCCCCGCGCAGGAGTATGACTTTGCGCTACAAAAAGTGAGACAAAAAGCGATAATTGGTGTTTTCGCCCGTTTATATCTATGAGAGCGGTGCGGCTGGGAGGCGATGGTCTTGGGGGGAACCGCGCCGCTCTCGCCTGAACGGCGGCAAATCGCAGAGGTGGCGCGTGGCAGTGAACGACGAGGTGATTGAGGAAGTATTCTCGTTTGGCGAGTGGGTGCGCCTGCGCCGCCGGGCGCTCGATCTCTCGCAGGACGAGCTGGCGCAGCGCGTGGCCTACAGCGTTGCCACCATCCGCAAGATCGAGTCGGATGGCCAGCGCCCATCGCGCGACCTTGCGGAGAAACTGGCCGAGCCGCTGCGGCTCGCGCCCGACGAGCGCGAAACC
>LJCR01001127.1 GCA_001399705.1 Kouleothrix aurantiaca | reverse complement strand
TGTTTCCGCAGCTGCCCGATTTCAGCTTTTCGGCCTGCAACAAGCCCGCCCGCGAAGTCGGCGGCGACCTGTACGACGTGTTCTGGCGCGACGACGAGCATATCGGCATTGTGATCGCCGACGTGTCGGGCAAGAGCATGCCGGCCGCGCTGTACATGGCGCTGACACGCAGCCTGCTGCTGGCCGAAGCGCGCCGCGAGCCTTCACCCCGCGCCGTGCTCCTGAGCGTCAACCAGCTGCTGCGCGAGCTGGGCGACCCGCAGATGTTCGTGACGGTCTTCTATGGCGTGATCGACCGGGCCACGCGCGTGCTTACGTTCGCCCGCGCCGGCCACGATTATCCGATGCTGCTACGAAACGGTACGGCCACGCTGCTGGAAGGGCGTGGCCTGGTGCTGGGGGCGTTTGATCAGCGCGAGATTCCGCTGGAAGACGTGACTGTGCAGCTCGAACCCGGCGATCAGCTCGCGCTCTACACCGATGGCCTGACCGACGTGTTCGGGCCGGATGGCCAGCGCTTCGAGGTCGAGCGCCTGGAGAAGGTGTTTCTGCGTCACGCCGGCGGCAGCGCCGACACGCTGTGCGACTCGACATTTGATGATCTGGCCGCATTCCAGGGCGATGCCGAGCAGTTTGATGATATGACGCTGCTGGTGGTGGGCGTGGGCTAGTTCAAAAGCTACGCGCGCAGCGTGCGCGCGGCTGTGCAGCCGGCATCCCCGTACGAAAGGGCCGGTCGCTGCTCATCGTATCGAAGCTATCGGGCACGGCGATGGCGCGCCAAAAGGGATGCCAAGGCTCTGCAGGGAAAAAGGCATGTGAAATGCCTGTGGTGGCGGCGATAAAAATCATGCCGGCCCAGCGTGATCAGGTATAATTGCGCCGGCCCAGTGGGGCTTCAGCGTCGCAAACGGCACAACGCCGAAGGAGCAGATCATGGAAAGCAAACGCCTGCGAGTGGGCGTCATTGGGGCCGGCGTGGGTGAAATGCACCTGGCGGGCTATAGCAAACTGCCGCGCGTGGATATTGCGGCACTGGCCGGGCTGGACGACGACCGGGTGCGGCGCGTGGCGGCGCAGTACAGCGTGCCCCAGACCTTCCGCGAATATGCCGACCTGCCGGTGAGCCGCCGCGCCGACAACGGCGGCGTGCACATCAACAGCGGCATCACCAACCACGCGGCCTACCTGGTGGCGCAGGCGATCAGCAAAGAAAAAATGGAGCAGATCTACTACCGCACGCTGACGCAATACCTGTCGCCTGAATCCGATTTTTACGATGCCGCACGCGCAACCGTGCGTTCCGCCCAGGAGCTGTATGGCCAGGCCGAAGTCACGGCGGTGCAGAACGCCTTCCGCGAAGTCGGCATCGACGTCGGCGGCAGCGACAATGTGCCCGCGCCGCAGCAGGAGCCCACGCCCTCGGGTGGCACCGCCCCGCCGCCAAGCAGCCCGCAGCTGCCAGCCGGCTGCACCGACGTGATCGTCAACGGCACCTTTGAGCAGAACGGCGGCTGGACGGAAGAAGCCCAGGGCGCATCGATCATCGACCCCGAGCTGCCGCACACCGGCAAGCGCAGCGCATGGCTCGGCGGCTCAGACCAGGAAACCGTGCAGTATATTTACCAGGATGTACGGCTGCCGGCCAACGCCACCAGTGTGCAACTCAGCTACTACCGCCTGATCCACAAAGAGCTGTCGGGCCTGCTGGGCATCATTGCGGAAGACGCGAAATTCAGCGTGCTGATCGCCAACACCAGCGGCGACGTTCAGGCCACGGTCGAGGAGCTCAGCTCGGCCCAGGGCGACGACGCCTGGAAGCAGGCGCGCTTCAGTATCAACAAGTTTGCTGGCAAGAGCGTGCGCCTGGTGTTCGCGGCCGAAAACCCGCGCGGCAACATCAGCAGCCTGTTCGTGGACGATGTCAGCATGGCGGTGTGCACCAGCAACGCCGCGCCCAACACGCCCGCGCCAGCGCCCGCGCCTTCGCAGGCCACGGGCATCAGCATCGAAGGCACGATCAGCGATGTCAACACCGGGCGGGGTATCGAGGGCGCCGAGGTTTACTTCATGAAAGCGGGCCTGAGCGCCAGCGACGCCGCCGCTGACGACTCGCTCACCCGCGACGAAGTGCTGACCAGTGGCGTGACCGACGCCGACGGCTACTAC
>LJCR01001126.1 GCA_001399705.1 Kouleothrix aurantiaca | reverse complement strand
GCCCGCGCAGACCACCAGCACCGGCGTGCGCGCCAGCTCGGTCAGGTCGCCCGAAACATCCCAGCTCGTTTCTGCGCCGCGGTGCACGCCACCAATGCCGCCGGTGGCAAACACCTGCACGCCTGCCATCGCGGCCAGCGCCATGGTTGCCGCCACGGTGGTCGCGCCGTCGCGCGCCATCGCCACGGCGTAGGCAATATCGCGGCGCGACAGCTTGAGCACGCCGCTGGCCTGCGCAAAATGCTCGATCTGCGCGCCGCTCATGCCCACGGTCGGCACGCCGCCAACCACGCCAATGGTTGCGGGCTGCGCGCCGTGCTCGCGCACTTCGTTTTCCATGCTGCGCGCCAGATCGAGGTTATGCGGGAACGGCAGGCCGTGCGAGATCACCGTGCTTTCGAGCGCCACCACGGGCTGCTGCGCGGCGACGGCGGCGCCGACCAATTCAGACGTTTGTATCATTGTTCTCGGAGGATGGGCCGCAGCTACGCGGTTCGACGAATACTAAGGTGCTATTGTACCGCGTCTTTGGCATGTGTGAGGCAGAGCTGTGCCTGTGTTTGAGCGTATTGTAGGCCCGCGCTGCGCTGCCGAAAATGAGGAAATGAAGAGAGTTTCTACGTATGCGCGGCGCATAGATACGTAGCCCAGATACGTTATTTTCCTGATGCTGAGCGCGCGCTGGCGCACTATCATACAGCCATCGAAACGAACGGCAAATACCATAAAATGGAGGTTTGCAATGGCAGCTCAGAATCATGCTCGCCGGTTTGATATTTCGCACGCCGCCCTGATCACGCTCACGCATATGCGCGCTGCAATCGCCCAGCTGGGCGCGAGCTTCGCGGCGGGCTGGCTGGGCTGGCAAACGAGCGCGCCGAAGCGATGCTGAGCGTCGCAGCGCGCGATACCTGCGACCTGCGTTTTGTTTCTGAGCTGATGAGCAAGGCGCTGATGGAAGACTCGAACCTGGAGGTCGACTGGCTCTACTACGCCAGCCGCCTCGATCGCGTCGACGAGCGCTGCTACTGCCTGCAGCGGGCACTCGATATCAACCCGAATAACGACTGGACGCGCCGCGAGATTGCTCGCCTTTCATAAGCTTTCGCTCGCACAAACCAATCCTGCGATGCTTCGTGCAGCCAGCGATCATTCTGATCGCTGGCTGCTTGTCATTTGTGCGCAATGCTTCGATTAGGCGGCGGTCTTTCGCCTGCCCTTTGGCAAGCTCAGGAAGTTCGGCGGCAAGGAACTGACGATTCATTTGTGTCACGTTTCCGCGCTGTGTGCGGAAACGTGACACAAAGCAAGCGAAAATACACCTGCCTTCTGCATCCTGCCCACTGCAACCTGATATACCTTGAGCGCGCCAGTATCAACGTTGTATTAGAAACCTTGACAGCGACACACTCAAGTTTATATAATATCTGCAGCATGTGGCAACAATGGCAGAAGAAAGATGAACAGCAATGGACTATCGCGATTACTATAATGTCCTGGGCGTCGAGCGCAGCGCCAGCGAGGCCGAAATCAAAAAAGCCTACCGCAAGCTCGCGCGCCAGTATCACCCGGATATCAACCCCGGCAACGCAACTGCCGAGGCGAAATTTAAAGAGATCAACGAAGCCTACGAAGTACTTTCCGACAAAGACAAGCGCGAGAAGTACGACCGCTTTGGCCGCGACTGGCAGCGCTACCAGTCGGCGGGCGCGGGCGCAGGCGGCTGGGGCGACATGAATGGCGGTGGCCAGAGCGGCCCATTCGCTGGTGGCGACTTCTCCGACTTTTTCGAAACGCTGTTTGGCGGCGGCTCGGTGGGCGGGCGCTCTGCTGGCGGGGCTGGCTTCCGCATGGACGGCCAGTCCGTCGAGCACGAGGTTGATATTACGCTGGAAGAAGCCTTCAGCGGCACGCAGCGCACACTGCAGTTCAGCAACCCGAACGGCTCGCCGCGCACCATCAATGTCAAGGTGCCGGCCGGTGTCGACACTGGCGCGCGCGTGCGGGTGACTGGTGAGGGTGGGCCGGGCGTGGGTGGCGGCAAGCGCGGCGATCTGCTGCTAATCGTGAATGTGCTGCCGAATGACCGCTACACCCGGCGCGGCGACGACCTTGAGACGAGCGTGCCGGCCGGCACATTCAGGCTGATGGTTTTGCCGCCCAGGATCGGCA